>JBKPRV010000086.1:0-4798 GCA_046734715.1 Actinomycetota bacterium
CCGGCGGGCCTCGTGGCCGGCCAGGAGTACGTGGTCCAGCCCGGGGACACCTTGTGGTCCATTGCAGCCGAGATCGCGCCCGATCGAGACCCGCGGGCGGTGGTGGACGCCTTGCGCGAAGCCAACGGCGGGCCCGACCTGGAGGTGGGCGATCGGCTGACCCTCGTGATCGACTAGCGCCGGGCCGTGCCCAACTAGCGGGTCGACGCCGCCCGGCCGTGGTGCACGGGCTGTGGGGGGTGGGGAGCTAGCGGCGGTCGGGGCTGCTGGCCGAGCCGAGGCGGTCGAACTCGTAGGAGAGGGCTTCGCGTGCGGTGCGGAGTTGGGCTTCGACGCTCTCGAGGGACGACAGGAAGGTGCGGGCCCATGCGAGGCGGCGTTCGAGCTCCTCGAACTCGGGGGTGTAGGCGTCGCCCGAGCGGGCTCGGTAGCCCTGGACTGCTCGGTTGGCGGCTTCCTCGGCTTCGGCCTGGGCCTCGGTGAGGATCTGCTGGGCGTGGTCGCGGGCGTCGACGGCCAGGCGGCGGCAGTAGGCCTGGGTCTGGGCGACGTATGAGTCCGCCTCCTGCTGGGCGCGGGAGAGGATGTTCACCGCCTCGACGTTCGGCACCACGCCACCGCCCGTGCCCGTGCGGCCCTGGGGCTCGCGGTGCTCGGCCCGCCAGTCCGCCAGCGTGGTCTGGTAGTGGAGGACCATCGCCCGCATGGACGCGTCCTCGGCGTCGCGGGCGGCGATGTCCTCCGCGACGCGCTCGAGGAAGAGGTTGACCTCGTCCTCCGCCAGCCCGCGCCTGCCGATCTGGGTGCGTGTGAACTGCATCTTGCGGACCCGCTCGGGCGTGAGGCGGGGCCGCGTGGGCTTGATGTTCGGACCGTTCGAGATGGCGGTCATGGCAGGGTCTCCTGTTGTCCCAACTCGTCGAGGTGGACTCGACTCAGGGGGGCTCCGGACTTCTCCAGCGTGGCGAGCGTGCCGTCGACCATGGTGGGCGAGCCGCACACGTAGATCTCGTGATCGGTCCAGGGGCCGTGGCGCAGGGCCACGTCGACGGCGCTGCCGGTCTCGACCATGCCGCCCATGGCGGTGTCGTCCGACACGCACGGCACCACCTGCAGGCGCTCGTCGCCGTGCACGAGTTTGTGCAACGACGGCATGTCGTACAGCTCCCGGTAGTACCGGGCCCCCCAGAACAGATGCACCCGCCGGTCTCCGCCTTCCGCCGCCACCTGGGCCAGCAGCGCCTTCATGGGTGCCAGGCCCGTGCCGCCGGCGATGAGCACCATGTCGTGGCGGTGGCCCTCGAGGGTGAGCCGGCGTCCCACCGGCGCCCCCAGGCGCAGGCCGTCGCCCACCTGGGTGGCCTGGACCAGTGCGGTGCTCACCGCCCCGCCGTCGATCAACCGCACGTGCAGGTCGAAGCAGCCGCTCTCGTCGGCCAGCGAGGCCGGCGAGTAGTACCGCCACACCCGCGGCCGCAGCGGGCTCTCCAACGCGACCGACTGCCCCGGCTGGTACGTCAGCCGGCCCTCGGGCCGCACGGTCAGCACGGCAACGTCAGTCGTGCGCCGCTCGTGACCCACGACGGTGGCCTCCCACCAGGCGGGCGTGTCGGCCGCCGCGTCGGCCGCCTCGATCATGAGCTGGGACACCAGGGCGTACGCGACCCGCCAGTCCTGGGCGAGCTCCTCGGTCCACTGCGATCCGCAGAAGTGCTCCAGGGTGGCGAGCAGCGCATCACCGACGGCGGGGTAGTGGTCGCGCACCACTGCGAACTTGCGGTGGTCACGCCCCAGCCGTTCCAGCATCGGCCGTACGGCGTCGAGGTCGTCGACCTGGGACACGACGCGCCCCAGCGCGCCGACGAGCCGGTCTCGCTGGGCGGCCATGCTCACCGGGAACATCGCCCGGGTGTACGGATGGCCCAGGAACAAGGTCGAGTAGAAGAACAGGGGCACCTGATCGCCGTACTGGCTGATGAGGTCCCAGCTCTGCTTGAGGCCCGCAGCGTCGAGCATGACCCTGCGGTCCGGATCCGTCGCCGGTGCTGTCGCCGGCCTCGAAAGTGCCATCCCCGCAGCTCATCGCCTCGTCTGGTGGCTCAGCCGGCGGACCGCCACCTCGGACGGGACGGCCGCAGGCGGACGTCGGGCGCGTGAGTCGTTGTCGTCCCCAGCCATCGTCGCTCACTCCTGTCAGTAGCGGGACACCTACCGCCACGCAGTTCGAGACCGTACCGCGCGTACCTCACCTAGGGGACGCGAAACGCGCCTAATCCATCGGCCGATCATGCGGAGCGGCACTTTGGCGCTAGTGACGCGGACGTTGCGCGGTCGCAGCCCACGACCAGCGGTCGCTGTCTTCCCGATAGCTTTCCCGGCGTGCGCTGTTCGGCCTGCGGTCATCTGGACTCGAAGGTCGTCGACTCGCGCCAGTCCGACGACGGGGCTGCCATCCGGCGCCGCCGGGAGTGCCTGGCCTGCGCCCACCGCTTCACCACCTTCGAGCGGGTGGACGCGACCACCCTCATGGTCGTGAAGCGCTCGGGCGAGCGCCAGCCGTTCGAGCGGGCGAAGGTCGTGGCCGGCGTGCGGGCGGCCGTGAAGGCCCGGCCGGTGGGCGACGGCGAGGCCGAGGCGCTGGCCACCGCAGTGGAGGACGAGATGCGCCGGCTGCCCGGCGACGAGGTGACCAGCGAGCGGGTGGGCCGCGCCGTGCTCGAGCGGCTCAGGGAGCTGGACGTGATCGCGGCCGTGCGCTTCGCGTCGGTCTACAAGGGCTTCGACGACCTGTCGGACTTCGAGGAGGAGCTGACGCTGCTCACCAAGCGCACCGCTCCCAAACCTCCGGCCGCCGGCTCCGGCTGACCGCATCCGGACGCTGAACGCGTGACGTTCGGCACGCTGCGTCATAGCGGCTGGCGATCCTCCTCTCATAGGGCGAAGTGGCTCGCACCGGAGAGGTCAGGCGTACCGCCTCCGCCGGCTCGAAGGTGCGGGTCTCTTCACCACTGTGGGTCGTGGCGGGACCCGCTGGGGGGTTCCGCCGCGCGCCCACTCAGCGCCGGACGTAGCGCAGGAAGAGGTAGCCGTCGGCCGTGAGCGCCCGTTCGAGCGCCAGCGGCACCAGCCGCCCGCCCGCCGGTCCGTTGACGATCCGTGACGCCGCGCCGCCCACCAGCGACGGAGCCAGCGTGAGGCAAAGCTCGTCGACCAGGTCGTCGGCGACCAGCTGGGCGTTGGTGCGAGGGCCGCCCTCGCACAGCACGACCCGGGCGCCGGCCAGTGAGCGCAGCGCGGCCAGGGCCTGGTGCCAGTCGACCCGCTCGTCGCCCACGTCGATGACGTCGGCCACCGCCTCGAGCGCCCGGCGCCGGTCCCGATCGGCCGCCGACGTGGTCAGCACGAGCGGGCGGGTGTCGGGAGACGCCTCGCGGAACAGGCGCCGGTCCGGTTCGATCCGCAGCGACGCCGTGATGACCGCGAGGCGCGGCAGCTCGGCCTGGCCCCGCGAGCGCCGAGCGGCCCGCAGGGCGGGGGACAGGCGCGCCGGCCCGTAGTCCTCGCTCACCACCGTGGCCGCGCCGGCCACGATGACGTCCGCCACGGAGCGGATGGCGACGAACACCTCCTTGTCGGCCGGCCCGCCCAGCCCGCCCGACCGGCCGGCGGGGTCCGCCGCGCCACCGTCGGCGGTGCTGATCATGTTGAGCATGACCCAGGGGCGGCCCGCGGGCTCGGGCCGGTCGGCGTGGGCGTAGGCGACGGCCGGATCGACCTCGCCGCCGGGATTCGGCCAGAGGAGGAGCATCAGTCGACGCACCGTAGCGACGGCAGGCCCCCGGGCTGTGGATGTCTTCGCCGGAAATTCACAGGTTCCTCCCCTAGTCGTCCACAACCCTTCCCTTCTAGGTTGCCCAGAGTGATTTCGGCCTCGGCGCGGACGAGCGGAATGGCGGTTGTCGCTTCCGTGTCTGTGGTGGGCTGGGCGACTCCTTGATGGACCGCCTCCCGTTGCTCCCCAGGCAGCGGCGGGCAGGACGTCCTTCAACCTGCGAGTCCGCGCCGGGCCGGTCGCACCAGCGGTGGCGAGCCGCGCCGGGGGGTGGAATCCAAGGTGGCGCGCCAGCGTTGCACCAAGGGTGTCAGCGGCGATCCCTGGGCTAAGGCGTTGACAGGCTTGTAATTTCGGTGGTGTAATTTACCACTAGCTCTTGTGGTCGCTCATGGCGGAGGACACAAGGGCTTGTGGTTCGAGGCATCCTGCCCCGTCGTCCCCACCGCACGCCACCGACCTGGAGGAATCCCATGGCTCTCGCTCCCGAGCAGGCGGGCATCGGCATCCGTCGTCACTTCACGACCGAGGGCGTGCACCCGTACGACATGGTGGAGTGGGAACGGCGCGATGCGCGCATCACCAACTTCCGGGACGGCTCGGTGGCCTTCGAGCAGGTCGGCGTCGAGTTCCCCACCACGTGGTCGTTGAACGCCACCAACATCGTCGCCCAGAAGTACTTCCGCGGCACCCTGGGCACCCCCGAGCGGGAGTGGTCCCTGCGCCAGGTCATCGACCGGGTGGCAGACACCATCACACGCTGGGGCACCGAGGGCGGCTACTTCGTCGACGACAGCGAGGCCGAGGCGTTCAAGGCCGAGCTGAAGCACCTGCTGGTCACCCAGAAGGCGGCGTTCAACAGCCCGGTGTGGTTCAACATCGGCGTCAAGGGCGTGCCGCAGCAGGCCCTGTCTCTTATACACATCTGACGCTGCCGACGACCTGTAGAGTGTGTAGTTGTGGGTG
>JBKPRV010000087.1:0-4816 GCA_046734715.1 Actinomycetota bacterium
GCGCCAGGCGGTCCGAGTGCCATGCGTTGCCCATGGTGCCTAGTCCATCCGGGCGATGAGGGTCTTGGGCGCGGTCATCCGGTACGCCTCGGTGAACAGCTCCGCCACCTCGTCCCAGTCCGGCGGCTCTCGATCCAGGTACAGCCCCACCCAGCCGCGGTACCCGAGATAGGCGGGGACGAAAAAGCGCTCGGGCTCGGCCCCCACCAGGGCCTCCTGCTCACCGGGCGGCGCCTTGACCGAGAGCGCGAGGCGACCGTCGCCGTGGTGGTCGTCGGTGAAGTAGGCGAAGGTCTTCTTGCGGACCAGGTAGCCGACGTGGCGGCCGTGCTCGCCCCCGGGGCGCTGGAAGACCTCGGGGAGGCCCTCGCAGATCTCGGCCAGCCGTTCCCGCAACGCCAAAGCGTTCGGCAGTCCCATGGGGCCAGTGTGACACTGGCGGCCATGCCGAGGGCCGACTACGAGGGCTGGATGGCAGACGCCTACGACGCCGGGCGCCGCCTCGGCCCGGAGGCGTTCTCCGCCTGGCGCGAGGCGGCCGGTTCCTACCTCGGGCCGGGCCCGGCCGCGGAGGGCGGTGCGGTGCTCGACCTCGGCGCGGGGACGGGCCGGTTCTCCGGCCACCTGGCGGAGTGGTCGGGTGCCCTCGTGGCCGCGGTCGAGCCCACCGAGGCCATGGCCGCCCGGGCCCGGGCCAAGCGCCAGCCCGGAGTGCAGGTGGTGCGGGCCCGAGCCGAGTCGCTCCCTCTGGCCGGGGGCAGCGTGCGGGCGGTGTGGCTGTCCCAGGTCGTCCACCACATCGACGACCTGCCCACCGCGGCCCGTGAGCTGGCCCGGGTGGTCCGCCCCGGGGGCCACCTGCTGCTACGGGGCGAGCTCCGGGACGCACGCGGGCGCCCGGAGTCCGGTGTGACCCTCGAGATCTACCGCTATTTCCCCGAAGCCGACCGGGTGGCGCAGACGTTCCCGGGCCGCGAGCAGGTCCTGGCCACGCTGAGCGCGGCGGGCTTCGAGCTGATCCGGCTCGTGGCGGTCGAACAGACCGTGGCGGGGAGCCTCCAGGAGTTCCACGACCGCCTCGCGACCAGAGCCGACTCGACCCTGGCGGCGATGGACGACGACGCCTTCGCGGCCGGCCTGGCCCGGCTCGCCCGGGACGCTGCGGCCGAGGTCCCGCCCCGTCCCGTCATCGATAGATTGGGCTTCGCCGTGCTTGAGAGGGTCGTTTCTGGTTAGCGTGCGGCATGGCCGGAGAGATCCCGTTGGTTGACTACCTGGTGCTGGGCGACGAACCGCACCTCCGCGCAAGTGAGTGCACGGCGTGTGGCGCTCGCTTCTTCGACCGTCGCAACGCCTGTGCGTCGTGCGGCGGGACCGATTTCCGCGAGGTGCGGGTGCCCACGGAGGGTGAGGTCCGCGCCTTCACCATCGTCTCCCTGGCCGCGCCCGGCATCCCCGTGCCGTTCGTGGCCGCTGTGATCGACTGCGACGGGACCAGTGTCCGGGGCAACATCGTGGGCACCGAGCCCACCCCCGAAAACGTCCGGCTGGGCATGAAGGTCCGGCTCACCACGTTCCCCATCGGTGTCGACGGCGCCGGCACGGAAGCCGTCGGGTTCGGGTTCACTCCCCAGGAGGCCAACTGACATGGCAGAAGACGTCTGGATCCTCGGGATCACGATGACCAAGTTCGGCAAGCACCCCGACAAGGACACGATGGACCTCGCCTCCGAAGCGGCCCGGGGCGCCCTGGCCGACGGCGGGGTCACCATCAAGGACATCGGCGTGCTGGCCGCGGGCAACCTCATGGCCGCCAATGCCAGCGTCGGCCAGCAGCTCCAGAAGCAGATCGGCCAGACCGGCATCCCCGTCTACAACGTGGCCAACGCCTGTGCCACGGGCGCCACCGCCCTCCGCACCGCCATCATGTCGGTCAAGGCCGGCGAGGCCGACATGGGCCTGGCCGTGGGGGTCGAGAAGCTGGCGGGCGCGGGCCTGCTAGGCGGGGCCAACCGCGCCAAGGACGCCGACACCTGGGAGCCGAAGGGCCGCGTCGGCGCGGTGGCCGCGGTCGACGGCCGCATCGGCACCGAGACCATGCCCGGCGTGTTCGCCCAGATCGGCATGCAGTACATGCACGAGCACCCCTACGAGGGTGCCGAGTTCGAGCTGTTCGCCAAGATCTCCGAGAAGAACCACGCCCACTCCACCCTCAACCCGCTGGCCGCCTACACCAAGAAGATGTCGCTCGAGCAGATCATGGGCGACGTCATGATCGCCTACCCCAACACCCGGCCCATGTGCTCGGCCAACTGCGACGGCGCCGCGGCCGCAGTGGTCGTGTCCGACTCCAAGCTGCGCACGCTGTCGCAGGAGCAGCAGCGCCGGGCGATCAAGGTCAGCGCCTCGGTGCTCACCAGCGACCCCTGGCAGGAGGCGTGCCAGGTGCTGCCGGACGTCAACACGCTGACCCGCAACGCCGCCGCCACCGCCTACGAGGCCGCGGGCGTCGGCCCCGAGGACCTCGACCTGGTCGAGCTGCACGACTGCTTCGCCACCGCCGAGCTGGTCCACTACGACAACCTCGGGCTGTGCGAACCGGGCGGGGCGGTCGACTTCTTCAACAGCGGCGCCCCGTGGCGGGACGGCCGCCTGCCGGTGAACGTGTCGGGCGGGCTGCAGTCCAAGGGTCACCCCATCGCCGCCACCGGCATCGCCAACATCTGGGAGGTGTGCCACCACCTCCGCGGCGAGGCCGGCGACCGCCAGATCGAGGGTGCTCGGGTGGGCCTGGCCCACGT
This sequence comes from Actinomycetota bacterium, assembly GCA_046734715.1. GTDB lineage: Bacteria > Actinomycetota > Acidimicrobiia > Acidimicrobiales > VFJN01 > ZC4RG19. The sequence continues at coordinate 2,802 of JBKPRV010000087.1, forward strand.
CATCGGGCTGGGCTCGGCCTGCGGTGTCCACATCCTGGAGAAGGCTGCCTAGGCCCTAGCCTCCGTCTGCCGAGGTCGCGCCGGGCGCGACCTGGGCCAGCCGGCGGACGAGGAACTCGCGCTCGGCCGCGTTGTCGGTGAGCGCCAGCGCGGTGCGGTAGGCGTCGGCCGCCTCCGCGGCGCGCCCGTCCCGGGCCAGCAGGTCGGCTCGGGTGGCGTGGAACGGCTGGTAGCCGTCGAGCTCGCCGCGCAGGCGCTCGACCTCCTCCAGGCCGGCGCCCGCCCCGTTCCGCTCGGCCACCGCCACCGCCCGGTTGAGGGCCACGACCGGGGTGGGGGCGACCACCCGCAGCTGGTCGTAGAGGGCCACCACCTGGCCCCAATCCGTGTCCTCGGCCCGCGCCGCGTCGCTGTGGACCGCGGCGATGGCGGCCTGGATCTGGTACGGCCCCGGGCGGTTGCGGCGCAGGCAGGCCCGCACCAGGTCCTGGCCCTCGGCGATCAGCGCCTGGTCCCACCGGCTGCGGTCCTGGTCGCCCAGCCGCACCAGGGACCCGTCGGCCGCGGTGCGGGCCGGGCGCCGGGAGGTGGTGAGCAGCAGCAGCGCCAGCAGGCCGAGCACCTCGGGCTCGTCGGGCATCAGCTCGGCCAGCAGCCGCGCCAGGCGGATGGCCTCGGCGCACAGGTCGTCGCGCACCAGGTCGTCGCCGGCCGAGGCGGTGTAGCCCTCGTTGAACACCAGGTAGACGACCGCCAGCACCGGGGCCAGGCGGTCGGGCAGCTCCGCGTCATCGGGGACGCGGTAGGGGATGTTGGCGGCCCGGATCTTGCGTTTGGCCCGCACCAGGCGCTGGTTCATGGTCGCCTCCGAGACCAGGAAGGCGCGGGCGATCTCGGGCGTCTGCAGGCCGCCCAGCAATCGCAGGGTCAGCGCCACCTGGGCGGGCCGGGCCAGGGCCGGGTGGCAGCAGGTGAAGATCAGTCGGAGGCGGTCGTCTTCCACTGGGCCGACCTCCGGGGGCGGATCGTCGTGGTCGCTCAGCCGGGCCGACTCGGCCTGGCGGTCGTCGCGCTTGCCCTCCCGCCGCAGCCGGTCGATGGCCCGGCGCTTGGCGGTGGTGGTGATCCAGCCGCCGGGGTTGGGCGGCATGCCTTCGTCGGGCCAGCGCCCGGCGGCCACTGTGAACGCGTCCTGGACCGCCTCCTCGGCGATGTCGATGTCGCCGAAGAAGCGGACCAGGGTGGCGACCGCCCGGCCGGACTCCCGCCGGAAGACCCGGGCGATCTCGTCGCTGGTGGCGGTGGCCGTGCTCACACGTCTTGGAAGGGCCGGACCTCGACCTTGCCGCGGCAGGCGGCGGAGCCCTTGGCCGCCAGCGCCAGCGCCGCGTCCAGGTCGGGCGCTTCGACGACCCAGAAGCCGCCGATCTGCTCCTTGGACTCGGCGAACGGCCCGTCGGTGGTCACGACCTCGGCGCCGGTGGCGTCCACGATGGTGGCGGTGTCGGCGGGGTGGAGGCCACCGGCGAACACCCACGCCCCCGAGTCCTGGAGCTCCTGGTTGAAGGCGTCGACCGCCTTGTACGCGGCCTGCGTCTCTGCCTCGTTGGCGTAGCCCTCTTCGCCTTCGACCATGTACACGGACAGCAGGTACTGCGTCATCGATCCCTCTCCTCATGTGGGTTGGTGAGCGGCGCCGTGCCGCTTCCTCACCCCGACTACGACGGGGCTTCCCCGAAAACGACACGTGGCGAAAATTCCGTCGAAGAAAGGCGTGGGAGCCGTCGACGGTAGCGTGACCGCCATGATCGACGCCCCCGGAGCCGGCCCCGACCCCTTGCCGCCCGTGGAGCGCCTGCGACCAGGCCTGACGTCGGTCCCGGTGCCGCTGCCCAACAACTCGCTGCGTTACGTCTTCGTCTACGTGTTCGAGTCCGACCAGGGCGTCTATCTGGTGGACGCGGGCTGGAACACCGACGACTGTCTCTTATACACATCTCCGAGCCCACGAGACG
>JBKPRV010000088.1:0-19453 GCA_046734715.1 Actinomycetota bacterium
TACGACATGAAGAAGGTGATCGAGGCGGTCGTCGACGACGGCGACTACTTCGAGTACGCGGGCCGCTGGGCCCCCAACATCGTGTGCGCCTACGCCCGGCTCGACGGCCACGTGGTCGGCATCATCGGCAACCAGCCCATGCACCTGGCCGGCGTGCTCGACATCGAGTCGTCGGAGAAGGCGGCCCGCTTCGTGCGCACGTGCGACGCCTTCAACATCCCGCTGCTGTCGTTCGTAGACGTCCCCGGCTTCCTGCCCGGGGTCGACCAGGAGCACGGCGGGATCATCCGCCACGGCGCCAAGCTGCTCTACGCCTTCTGCGAGTCGACCGTGCCCCGCATCCAGGTCGTGACCCGCAAGGCCTACGGCGGCGCCTACGTGGTCATGAACTCCAAGTCGATCGGCGCTGACCTGGCCTTCGCCTGGCCCTCGGGCGAGCTGGCGGTCATGGGCCCCCAGGGGGCGGTCGAGATCGCCTACCGCCGGGAGATCATGGAGGCCGAGGAACCCGACGCCCGCAAGGCCGAGCTGGTCGAGGAGTACACCGAGCGCTTCGCCAACCCGTACCAGGCGGCCGAGCGGGGTTACGTCGACGACGTGATCGACCCGGCCGAGACCAGGGTCAAGCTGATCGCCGGCTTCGAGCTGCTGCGCTCGAAGCGGGAGGAGCTGCCCAAGCGCAAGCACGGCAACGTGCCGCTCTAAGCCCATGGCCGAGCCCGACCCCCCGGCCATCGCCGTCACCCACGGCGGCGAGGCGAGCGACGAGGAGGTGGCAGCCATCGTGGCCGCGGTCGAGGCCACCTGGCCCCAGCCGGTGGCCACCGCCGACGAGCCGTCCTCCCGCTGGCGCTTCTCGGGCCGGTGGTGGTCCAAGCCGGTGCCGTTGCGACGCAATCGCCCGTGGTGAGGCCCGACTCCGCCGTAAGGGTTAACTGCGCCTCACCATACGGTGAAGTCGCAGTGGAACACGTGACGTAGGCTGCCGCCATGGGCGGCCAGTTTCCTACGGCGGGCGGCGAGTCCCAGCCGCCCCCCCGGTGGGCCAACCTGGGCGATGCCGGCCGGCCCGACGACGCCCCAACGAAGGGCTACCGGTCGGTGGCGCGGCTGGCCAGCTTCTGGGAGCGGCTCGGAGCGTTCGTCATCGACGTGATCCTGACCGGCCTGTTCGCCCTGCCCGCGCTGATCGCCCTGGAGGTCGGCCCTCGCCACATGGTCTCCTGCCGGGTCGAGAACGGCACCATCACGGGCTTCGACGAGCCCAACGCGCTGTGCACCGTGCCCAACGGCCTCACCTGGACCCTCTTCGGCGTGTTGATCCTCGGCGCCCTGGTGGGGCTCGTCCTCTACTACGCGCTGCTCGAGGGCGGATCGAAGGGCCAGACGGTGGGCAAGCGCGTGATCGGGATCCGGGTGGTGGACAAGCTCACGGGCGGTCCCATCGGCACCGGGCGCGGGGTGGGCCGCTTCTTCGCCCGCCTGCTTTCGGGGCTCGTGTGCTTCGTGGGCTATCTCTGGGTGCTGTGGAATCCCGACAGCCAGGCGTGGCACGACATCATCGTCGACAGCTACGTGGTCAAGGTCTGACCCACTCACGCCCGGGGAGGTCGACGTGGACATGACGACCGTTGCCGACGACGAGGCCGTCTTCCACGACGGCGTCGACGTGCACCAGCACGGCGGGCTCGAGCCCGACACCGACTACGAGCGCGACGGCCTGCGCTTCCACACCCTCCCCCGCCCGCCGGGCGAGCGGCTCGCCACCGTGGCCACGGTCAACGACGTCCACTTCGGCGAGATCGAGTGCGGCATCCTCAACGGCGTCGACGACTACCCCATCTACACGGCGGCGCCGGGCGACGATCCGTACCCAGAGGTGATGAACCGGGGCGCCATCGCCGACATGAAGGCCATCGACCCCGACGTGGTGGTGGTCAAGGGCGACCTCACCTCCATGGGCACCCGGGCCGAGTACCAGATGTTCCTCAACGCCTACGGCCCGGCGTTCGGCGAGCGGCTGCTGCATGTGCGGGGCAACCACGACGCCTACCACGGCGAGGACTTCGCCTCCCATGCGCCGTTGCTGGTCACGCTGCCGGGAGTGACCCTGGCGGTGATCGACACCGCGATCCCGGGCAAGGCGTCAGGCGGGGTGTCGGCCTCCACGCTGGAGTGGCTGGACCAGACGGCGGCCGAGGCCGACCGGCCGGTGCTGGTTTTCGGCCACCACCACGCCTGGAACCCCGACTCGGAGGAGCGGCCCGAGGCCTACTTCGGCATCAACCCCGACGACTCCGAGCAACTGGTGGCAGTGGTGGCCCGCCGCCCCCGCATCGTGGGCTACTTCGCCGGCCACACCCACCGCAACCGGGTGCGGCGCTTCTCGGCCACCGGGGACGTGCCGTGGGTCGAGGTGGCGTGCGTCAAGGACTTCCCCGGCGCGTGGGCCGAGTACCGGGTGTACGAGGGCGGCATCCTCCAGGTGTTCCGCCGCATCTCGGCCCCGGACGCCCTGGCGTGGAGCGACAAGACCCGGGACATGTACGCCGGGCTGTACGAGATGTACGCCTTCGGGGCCATAGGGGACCGGTGCTTCCCCATCGCCACGGAGCGCCCGTGACCACCGGGCCGCTGGCGGGCATGCGGGTGATCGACCTGGCCACCGTGGTGGCGGGGCCCGGCGCGGCCCGCTACCTGGCCGACTTCGGCGCGGACGTGCTCAAGATCGAGCGGCCGGGCGCGGGCGACTCGACCCGCACCATGGGCCTGCCCGACCCCCGGGACGGCACCTCGGCCTATTGGAAGGTGGTGGGCCGCAACAAGCGCTGCGCCACCCTCGACCTGAAGTCGGACGAGGGCCGGGACGCCCTGCTGGGCCTGGTGGAGGACGCCCACGTCCTGGTGGAGAACTTCCGCCCCGGGGTGCTGGAGCGCCTCGGCCTCGGCCCCGACGTGCTGCTGGCCCGCAATCCTCGGCTGGTGGTGTGCCGGGTCACGGCGTTCGGCCAGGACGGGCCCTACGCCCACCGCCCGGGGTTCGCCACGCTGGCCGAGGCCATGTCCGGCTTCGCCGCCATCAACGGCGAGCCCGACGGCGGCCCGCTGCTGCCGCCCATCGCCCTCACCGACGAGGTCACCGCCCTGGCCGCGGCGTTCTCGATCATGGTGGCGCTGCACTCGGGCGCGGGCCAGGTGGTGGACGTGACGCTGCTGGAGTCCCTGCTCCAGTGCATGGGCCCGCTGCCCGCCGCGTTCGGGATGACCGGTTTCCTGCAGCAGCGGGCGGGGTCGAGCCTGCCCTACTCGGTGCCCCGCGGGACGTGGCAGTGCCAGGACGGCGAGTGGGTGGCGGTGTCGGCCTCGGCCGAGTCGGTGGGCCGGCGGGTCATGGACCTGATCGGCCTCGGCGGCCGGGACGACCTGCAGTCCTTCGGGGGCCGCATCGAGGCCCGGGACGAGGTCGACGCGGCCATGGCCGCCTTCTGCGCGGCCCGCACGGTGGACGAGGTCGTCGCCGCCTTCGAGGACGCGCACGCGGCTGCGGCTCCCGTCTACGACATGGCCGCGGTGTTCGCCGACCCGCAGGTGCGGGCCCGGGCCAGCATCTTCGAGGTCGATGGCGTGCCCATGCAGGGCCTCGTAGCCCGCCTGTCGGAGACGCCGGGAGCGGTCCGCTGGGCCGGCCGGGCCATGGGGGCGGACAACCCTCCGGCCTGGGCAATTGCCCCGTCAGACAGAAAGCGTTCACCTTCGAGTAGCACTTAGGGCATCACGGGGCCGCTTACAGCGCCTACCGTCCGGCGCCATGCGCTTGCGTCGCGTAGCCGCCGTCACCCTCACCAGCTGCCTCGGGCTGCCGATCGCGGCCCTCGGCGCCACCGTCGTGGCCAGCACGCCGGTCGGCGCCGCGGTGCCGACCGACCTGTTCTTCTCGGAGTACATCGAGGGGAGCGGGTTCAACAAGGCCGTCGAGATCTTCAACGGGACCGGCGCGCCCGTCGACCTGGCCACGGGCGGCTACACGCTCGAGCTGTACAGCAACGGCGCCGCCACCGCGAGCCAGACCGTCGCGCTCACCGGCTCCATCGCGAACGGCGACGTGTTCGTGGTGTCCCGGGCCGACGCCGATCCCCTGATCGTCGCCCAGACCGACCAGCTCTCCCCCGCGGTCGCCAACTGGAACGGTGACGACGCGGTGGTGCTGCGCAAGGCCGGGGCGCCGCTCGACGTCATCGGCCAGATCGGCGTCGATCCCGGCACCGAGTGGGGCACCGGCCTGACCAGCACGGCCGACAACACCATCCGCCGCATCTCGACCATCAGCGCGGGCGACCCCGACGGCAGCAACCCGTTCGACCCCGCGGCCGAGTGGGAGGGCTTCGCCCAGAACACCCTCGACGGCGTCGGCGCCCACACGTTCGATCCGGGCGGCGGCAACCAGCCCATCGTCATCACTTGCGGCGGACCGCTGTCCACCGTGGCCGGCACCGCCGTGAGCCGGGTGGTCACCGCCACCGACCCCGACGGCACCGTGGTGGACGTCGACGTGACCGGCGTCAGCCCGGCCCCCACGGCCGGCACCATTGGCCGCACCGCCTTCACGCCCGCCTCCGGGGTGGGTGGGACGGCGAGCGCCACCGTCACGGTGAGCGCCGAAGTCCCCGTCGGCACCTACTCGGTGTCCGTGACCGCCACCAACGACGGCGCCTCACCCCAGACCGTCACCTGCACCATCTCTGTCGGGGTCCAGGCCATCCGGACCATCGGCGAGGTCCAGGGCCCGGTGACCGACGCCACCGTGGGCGACATCTTCCTGTCCCCGCTCGCGGGCCAGCAGGTCGTCGTCCGGGGCGTGGTGACGCAGAAGACGCTGGCCCGCAGCTCGGCGGGCAACCTGCAGAACGGCTTCTTCCTGCAGAACACCCCGGCCACCGCCGACCGCGAGCCCACCACCTCGGACGGCATCTTCGTGTTCCTGGGCGGGTTCACCACCCTCCTGCGGGCCGACGGCGGCCCCGCCTACCTACCGGCGGTGGGTGACGAGCTGGTGCTGCGGGCCACCGTCAACGAGTTCTTCGCCCTCACCCAGCTCACCAGTCCCCGCCTCATCTCTGTGGCCGCCACCGGCCTCGACCCCGATACGGACGTGGTGGTCACGGAAGCCAACCCGCCCACCGTGCTCGCCGACGCCAACCGCTACTGGGAGCGGCATGAGGGCGAGCGCATCCTCATCCCCGCCGGCAGCGTCGCCACCAGCGGCCGGGACGTGTTCCCGGGCACGGCCGACAGCGAGGTGTGGGTGATCCGCCCCGACGACCCGCTGGCGGCGCGCACCGACCCCTACGCCCGCCGGGTGTTCCGTGACCCGCACCCGCTCGACAACCAGCCCGACCCGCTGTTCGACGACGGCAACGGCAACCGCATCATGATGGCGTCGCTGGGCGTGAAGGCCGCCACCGGCGACTCGTTCCAGCTGCTGCCGGGTGCCTCGGTGCTCGACACGCTGAACGCCGACGCAGTGGGCGGCCTCTACTTCTCGTTCGAGAAGTACGGGGTCCAGGTCGAGTCGGCCGCGTTCACCGACGGCCCCGACCTGTCGCTCAACGCCCCGCCCGCGGCGGCCGACCGCAACCGCGAGGTGGCGGTGTCGACCTACAACGTCGAGAACCTCTACGACTTCCGCGACGATCCCACCGACGGCTGCGACTTCCTCGGCAACCCCGGCTGCCCGGGCGTCAGCCCGCCGTTCGACTTCGTGCCCGCCAGCGACGCCGTCTACCAGCAGCGCCTGGGCGAGATCGCGGCCCAGATCACCACCGACCTGCACTCTCCCGACATCCTGCTCACCCAGGAGGCCGAGGACCAGGACATCTGCTCGGTGGTCAACGGCACGCTGGCGTGCGCCGGGCCCGCGGCGGGCGACGGCAAGCCCGACACCCTCCAGGAGCTGGCGCTGGCCATCGGCGCCGCGGGTGGCGGCACCTACGACGCCGCCTACGACCGCAACGGCGCCGACGACCGGGGCATCACCGCCGCGGTCATGTTCCGGCCCGACCGGGTGTCGCTCGCACCGGCCACCGCCGACGACCCGGTGCTGGGCTCGTCGCCCACCGTCGTGTACCGGTCGGCGGGGCTCCCGTCCAACGCCGACGTGTCCAACCCCAAGACGCTCAACGCGGTGCTGCCCGCCGACGTCGACCTGTCCACCGGCGTGGACGGGTCCAACGTGTTCACCCGGGCGCCGCAGGTGGCGCACTTCGTGGTGGCGGCCCAGCCGGGCAGCAACGAGACGTTCGACCTGTGGGCGCTGAGCAACCACTTCTCGTCCGGACCGGACGGCCGGGTGGGCCAGCGCACCGAGCAGGCGGCCTACGCGGCGGCCATCGCCCAGGCCATCGCGGCCGCCGATCCCACCGCCCGCATCGTCGTGGGCGGCGACCTCAACGTCTTCCCGCGGCCGGACGATCCCTTCGCCCCCGGCGACGCGCTGTTCCCCTCGGACCAGCTGGCCCCGCTGTACGAAGCCGGGCTGCACAACCTGTGGGAGGACCTGGCGGCCGACGTGCCGGCCGCGGCCTACTCGTACACGTTCCAGGGCCAGGCCCAGACGCTGGACCACCTGTTCGTGAACGACGCCGCCCGCGCCGACCTGGTCGAGATGCGGGCCGCGCACGTCAATGCGGGCTGGCCGGCCGACTTCCCGGACGACGTGCGTCGCGGCTTGAGCGACCACGACCCGCAGGTGGCCCGCTTCTCCAGCCGGGCCGCGCTGTCGGTGAACGACGTGTCGGTGCTGGAAGGCAACAGCGGTCGCCGCAACGCCGTGTTCACGGTGTCCTTCAGCCGACCACTGTCCCGGGACGTCACCGTGTGCCTGGTGCCGTTCGGCATAACCGCTCAGCCGAACGCGGACTTCGTCGCCGCGCCGGTCTGCGGGACGCTCGCCGCCGGCCAGAGCGCGATCGACCTCGCCATCCCGGTGCAGGGCAACCGGGCCCGCGAGCCCGATGAAACCTTCGGGGTCGTCGCCCTGGCCACCGGCGACGTCCAGCCGGTCGATCCCCTGGGCATCGGCACCATCGTCAACGACGATTGACCCGTGCCGTCCGGACGGACCATCGACTACGTGATCGAGAAGTGGGGAGGCCGTGATCCGGTTCACCGATCCGAGCGGGCCCGGAGCTAGCTCCGGCCCGCCGTGGCCAGGTCCACGATCTCGGTCATGATGCGCACCAGCTCGAAGTCCTTGGGGGTGTAGACCGCGGCCACGCCCGCGTCGAGCAGCGCTTGGCGGTCCTCCTCGGGGATGATCCCGCCGGCCACGATCGGCGCCTCCACGCCGCCCTCGCGCACCAGGCGCACCACCGCCGGGACCAGCTCCAGGTGCGAGCCCGACAGGATCGACAGGCCGATGACGTCGACGTCCTCCTCGACCGCCACCGCCGCGATCTGCTCCGGCGTGAGGCGGATGCCCTGATAGATGACCTCCAGGCCGGCATCGCGGGCGGCCACCGCGATCTGCTCGGCGCCGTTGGAGTGGCCGTCGAGGCCGGGCTTGGCCACCAGCAGGCGGGGCGGGCCGCCGGCCAGCGCCTTCACCCGCTCGGCGATGGCCCGCAGGCCGTCCGAACCGCCGCCCGCCCCCACCGCGGCGTTGACGCCGGTCGGGGCGCGGTACTCGCCGAACACCTCGCGCAGGGTGGCGGCCCACTCGCCGGTCGTCCCGCCCGCGTGGGCCAGGTCGATGGTGGCCGCCATGATGTTCTCGTCGCCCTCGGCGGCCTGGCGCAGCTGGTCCAGCGAGCGCTTGACCGCGTCGCTGTCCCGCTCGGCCCGCCACGCCTGCAGCTCGGCGATGATCTCGGCCTCCAGCGCCGGGTCCACCTTGAGGATGGCGCGCTCGGCTCCCGCCGCGGTCAGCGGCGACGGCTCGGTCTCGGTGAAGCGGTTGACCCCCACCACCGTGAGCTCGCCGTCCTCGATGTGGCGGACCCGCTCGGCGTGGCTGCGCACCAGCCGGCCCTTGAGCTCGTCGATGGCCTCGAAGGCCCCACCGAGGGCCAGCACGTCGTCCAGCTCGGCCGTGGCCGACTCGACCAGCTCGGCGGTGCGGGCCTCGACCACCTTGGACCCCTCGAAGATGTCGGGGTACTCCAGCAGGTCCGTCTCGAACGCCAGGACCTGCTGCATGCGCAGCGCCCACTGCTGGTCCCACGGGCGGGGCAGGCCCAGCGCCTCGTTCCAGGCCGGGAGCTGGAGGGAGCGGGCACGGGCGTCGCGGGACAGCGTCACGCCCAGCATCTCCAGCACGATGCGCTGCACGTTGTTCTCCGGCTGAGCTTCGGTCAGCCCCAGGCTGTTGACCTGCACGCCGTAGCGGAAGCGCCGGGCCCGCTCGTCGCTCACGCCGTAGCGCTCCAGGCCGATGCGGTCCCACAGCTGGGTGAAGGCCCGCATCTTGCAGGTCTCCTCCACGAAGCGGATGCCCGAGTTCACGAAGAAGCTGATGGAGGCGAACACGGCCGGGAAGCGGTCCTCGGCCACCTGGCCCGACTCCCGCACGGCGTCGAGCACCCCGACCGCGGTGGCCAGGCTGTAGGCGATCTCCTGGGTGGGCGTGGCCCCCGCCTCCTGGAGGTGGTACGAGCACACGTTCATCGGGTTCCACTTCGGGATCCACTGGGCGCAGTACGCCACCATGTCCACGATCAGCCGGCGCGACGGCAGTGGCGGGAAGATGTAGGTCCCGCGGGACAGGTACTCCTTGACGATGTCGTTCTGGGTCGTGCCGCGCAGGGCCCGGGACTCGACCCCGTGGCGCTCGGCGTTGGCCACGTACAGGCCGAGCAGCCAGGCGGCCGTGGCGTTGATGGTCATGGACGTGTTCATCTCGCCCTGCGGGATGCCGTCGAGCAGCTCGGCCATGTGCCCCAGATGCGCCACGGGCACGCCCACCTTGCCGACCTCGCCCCGCGCCAGCGGGTCGTCGGGGTCGTAGCCGGTCTGGGTGGGCAGGTCGAAGGCGATCGACAGCCCGGTCTGGCCCTTGGCCAGGTTGGACCGGTAGAGACGGTTGCTCGCCTTGGCCGTCGAGTGGCCCGAGTAGGTCCGCATCAGCCACGGGCGGTCCGGTTCCGGCAGGTGCGCCTCGCTGCTCATCTGCTTATCGTCCCGCGTGCTACTGGCCGGTCACAACCAAGAGCGCCGGCAACGGGCGGCCCAGGGCGTCCGCCAGCAGGTCGAGGTACTCCTTGCGGGCCACGTCGACCGCCCCGAGCGAGGCCAGGTGCGGGGTCATCCACTGGACGTCGAGCAGGCGGCCGGCGGGGTCGCTGGCCCGCAGCAGCTCGACCAGGCCGACCAGCGCGGCCTTGGAGGCGTCGGAGCGGCGGTGGAACATCGACTCGCCGGCGAACAGGCCCCCGATCGCCACGCCGTACAGCCCGCCCGCCAGCTCACCGTCGTCGCCCCAGGCCTCCACCGAGTGGACCCAGCCCATGTCGTGCAGCCGGCGATAGGCGAAGCGGATGTCCTGGCTGATCCAGCCATGGGGGCGGTGAGGGTCGGCGCACGCCTCGATGACCTCGTCGAAGGCGGTGTCCACCCGGATCTCGAACCGGCGCAGGCTGCGGCGCAGGCTGCGCGACACCCGCAGGCCATCGAGCGGGAGCACCGCCCGCGGCTCGGGCGACCACCACCCCAGGTGCCGGCCGTGGCCCAGCGGCATGGGGAACAGGCCGCGGCGGTAGGCGGCCAAGATCGTGCCGGGCTCGAGGTCGGCGCCCACCCCGACCAACCCGTCCTCGTCGGCGCCGTCCACGGGCGGGAACGCCCACCGCCCGGCGGGGGGTTCGACGGGCACGCCCCCAGCGTACGCGCCTCGGATGTCCCAGCCGGACACGAATCTGACCGCCTCGGCTCGAGCCCCGGCTACGCGCGTAGCCCGAGGTCCCGGGCGACCTTGCCGCCCACCGCGAGCGTGGAGCGCCGGTTGAGCCAGCCGGCGGCGGCGGCTCCGGTGAGCAGCGGCGCCACGGTGGTGAGGTTGCGGGTGTAGCGGTGGCGCAGCGTGTCGCGCAGGTGGCGCCGCCCGGCGCGGCCGAGCACGTCGCCCCGCACCACGGCCGACACCGGGGTGGGCGGGACGGCGCGGCCCGACATCCACGAGACCACCGCGCCCTCGGCCCGGGTCCGGGGACCGCCGGGCAGCGAGCGCCCGGCCACGTGGTGCAGCTCCGCCACCAGCTTGAGCTCGGTGCCCACCACGAGGGCGGTCTCGGCCGCCAGCTCGAAGGGCACCAGGACCAGCCCGGCGATCGACAGCTCCTGTGCCGCGATCACCCCGCCGGTGGTGGCGGCGATGCCGGCCGTCACCCGCCCGGCGGCCTGGATCATCGCGACGGCCAGCTCGTCGCCTGTCAGGCCTTCGTGGTGGGCGGTGAGGGTCTCGACGTCGCGCACCGGCAGCCGGGGCGCCAGGTCGAGGACGGTCTCGGCCAGCCACCGCCCGCTGAGCACGGCACCGCGGCCGGCTCGGCGGGCGGAGACGACCAGGTCCTCACGCATGGAACCCGGGCGCGGGCGCTACTTCGACGAGTAGTCGTAGAAGCCCCGCCCCGACTTCCGGCCCAGGTGCCCGGCCACCACCATGCGCCGCAGCAGGGGCACGGCCGCGTAGTTCGGGTCGCGGAACTCCGCGTACAGCGCGTCGAGGATGGCGACCGAGGTGTCCAGCCCCACCAGGTCGAGCAGCGCCAGGGGGCCCATGGGGAAGTTGCAGCCGCCCTTCATGGCCGCGTCGATGTCGTCGCGCGAGGCGGTGCGGTTCTCCAGCATCCGCACGGCGTTGTTGAGGTAGGGGAAGAGCAGGGCGTTCACGATGAAGCCCGCCCGGTCCTCCACCACGACCGGGTCCTTGCCGCAGGCCCGGGCGAAGGCGATGGCCTCGTCCACGGTCTCGGTGCTCGACACCAGGGTGCGCACCACCTCGACCAGGCTCATGGCGGGGGCCGGGTTGAAGAAGTGGATGCCCACGACCCGCTCGGGGCGTGAGGTCTCCACCGCCAGCTCCACCACCGGCAGGGTCGAGGTGTTGGTGGCGAGGATGGCTCCGTCCCGCACCACGCGGTCGAGGTCGACGAAGAGCTGCTTCTTGACCTCGAGGTCCTCGACCACCGACTCCAGCACGAGGTCGCAATCGGCCAGGGCGTCGAGGTCTTCGGTCGCCGACACCCGGGCGCTCACCGCATCGGCTTCGGCCTCGTCCAGCCGCCCCCGCTCGACCTGGCGGGCCAGTGACTTCCCCAGAGCGGCCAGCATGGCGTCCGCCGACTCCTGCTTGCGAGACCGCAGCACGACCGTGACCCCAGCCTTCGCCGCGACCTCCGCCACGCCGGCGCCCATGATCCCCGACCCGACGATGCCCAGACGTTCGATGCCCATCGCAGAAGGCTACTGACGGTAACCCAAGCCGACCAAAGCGGGTGTGACGCGCGGCGGCACACCCGCTCGCTACCGTGCGCCCATGGTTGGACCTCTGGCAGGCCCGCTCGCGCTGGTGGGCGGCGGCGAGTGGAGTGAAGGCTGCGATTTCGACGCGGAGCTGCTGGAGGCGAGCGGAGGTCGCGAGGTGGTGGTGCTGCCCACGGCGGCCGCCTACGAGCACCCCGACCACGCCGCCGAACGCGCGACCCAGTGGTTCGACAAGCTCGGCGCCACCGTCCGGGTGGTGGCGGCCATGGACCGTGGCGGGGCCCGCGACGAGGCCAACGTGGCCGCGGTGCGCGACGCCCGCTTCGTCTACCTGGCCGACGGCTCGCCCATGCATCTGCGCTCGGTGCTCATGCACAGCCCGCTGTGGGACGCGCTGGTCGCGGCCTGGCAGGGCGGCACCGTGCTCGCCGGCTCGGGCGCCGGAGCCATGGTGCTGTGCGACCCCGCGGTCGACCCTCGCGGCGGGGCGTTCACGCTCGGCCTGGGGCTGCTGGCGCAGGTCGCCATGGTCCCCCGGGCCGACACGTGGTCGGAGGACAAGCTCCACCGCACCCTGCAGCTCACCCCGGCGGGGGTAGCGCTGGCCGAGGTGGACGAGCGCACCGCGCTGATCCGGGACCCCGACGGCACGTGGCGCGCCGCCGGGGTCGGCTCCGTGAGCGTGTGGCGGGACGGCCACCAGGCGGACCTGGCGGCGCTGCCGAGTTAGCGCCTACGGCGCGGGCTGGATGTCGACGATGTCGACGTCGAAGCCGAGCGGCGAGTTCGGTGGGATCGTGCCCCCGCTGCCGGCCGCGCCGTAGCCGTTGTCGGCGCCGATCACGAGGTGCCGGCGCTCGCCGATCTTGGCTCCCACGAGGCCGTTGTCCCAGCCGGGGATGACCCGACCCGCACCCAGCTGGAAGGTGAAGGGCTGCGGCTTGTCCCAGGACTGGTCGAACACGGTGCCGTCGGGCAGGTAGCCGATGTAGTGCACGGTGAGGATCTGGTCCGCCGCGGCGCCGTCGCCCTCGCCTTCGATCAGCGTGGACGTCTCGAGCGCGTCGGCCGGCGTGTCCGCGGGCGGCGGCGTGGGCGTCGGCGCGCCGCGGGCCTCGACCTCCGCCGCCAGCTCCGGGTTGGTGAACTCCTCGGGGAGGGCGGTGATGTCGGGATCGCTCGGCGCGGTCGTCTCGGTCGTGTCGGACGTCGCCGTGTCGTTGTTGTCGTCGTTCCCCATCAGCCTCGAGACGGCGAAGAGAACGCCGAGAACGAGGACCGCCGCCACCCCTACGCGGAGGACCGTTCCCCGGGTTCGAGCCCGCTTGGCGGCGCTGTGCTCGGCGACCATTTTGTCCAGCCGGGCTGCTCTCTGACGCTCACGCTTATCGGTGGCCACGAAGGCGCGAGCGTAGCCACACGGCTACCGGGGAGGACATTCGGGCAGGTGGTGGCACCACTCTGGCGGCTCCGAACTGCACTCTTCGGGACGGGACGTGCGAGAATCAATCCCGAGGCGGTTCCCTAGTGACCGAGATCACAACGAGAACCAGATGAACAACAACCAAGAAGAAGTAGACACAACCCCTACGAGCGTGACGCTCGAAGTGGGTCGCAGGCTGCGCTCTCTGCGCAAGGCCCGGCGCATGTCGCTCGACGACGTCGAGCGCCAGTCGTCGGGTCGGTGGAGCGCGTCGGCCATCGGTGCATACGAACGCGGTTTCCGCACCCTCAGCTTGCCTCGCCTCCACGAGCTGGCCGAGTTCTACGACGTGCCCGTGTCGGTGCTGCTCGGTGAGCAGACCACGACGCACGAGGGCCCGCCGAAGCTCGTCCTCGATCTGGAAGCGCTCAACCGGGCGCCAGAGGCAGCGCCCGTGCAGCGGTTCGTCCGGTCGATCATCGTCGAGCGCGGTGATTACAACGGCCGGGTCCTGACGATCCGCCGAGACGATCTGCGGGCGATCTGTGCGTTGCTGCAAACCGACATAGCGGACGCGGTCACCAGGCTCGAAGCCTGGGGTGCTCTCGTCGAGAGCCCCTCGACCTTGTCCTAGCGTCGAGACGGCGCACCTGGCGGGCGCTGGGAGGGATTTCCTTCCCCGGGAAGGGGTTCGTTCCTCGCGCCCGGCCACCGGTAGCGTTGCTGGCCGTGCCCCTGGTCGTACAGAAGTTCGGCGGGACGTCGGTTGCCGATCCCGAACGCATCCGCGAGGTCGCGGACCATGTCGCGCGCACCGTCCGCCACGGCAACGAGGTCGTGGTGGTGGTCAGCGCCATGGGCAAGGAGACCGATGACCTGATCCGCCTGGCCGGGGACGTGTCCGAGGTGCGCCCCGGCCGGGAGCTGGACATGCTCATCACCGCGGGCGAGCGCAAGGCCATGGCACTGCTGTGCATGGCCCTGCACTCGCTCGGCGTCCCGGCCGACAGCTTCACCGGGAGCCAGGCCGGGTTCATCACCGACACCAACCACACCAACGCCAAGATCGTCGAGCTGCGCCCGGACCGGCTGCGCAAGGCGCTCGACGCCGGCCGGGTGCCGGTGGTGGGCGGCGCGCAGGGCGTGTCCACCGACCACGACGTCACGTTCCTCGGCCGGGGCGGCTCGGACACCACCGCGGTGGCGCTGTGCCACGCCCTGGACGGCGACGCCTGCGAGCTCTACACCGACGTGCCCGGGGTGTTCACCGCCGACCCTCGCCTGGTGCCCGGCGCCCACCGGCTGGGGGCGATCTCGTTCGAAGAGCTGCTGGAGATGACCGCCACCGGCTGCCCCAAGCCGGCCATGCGCTCGGTGGAGTACGCCCGGCGCTGGGGGGTCACGCTGCACGTCCGCTCGGCCTTCACGTGGGAGCCGGGCACCTGGGTAGCCGAGGAGGATGCATCCATGGAGCAGGCGATCGTCTCCGCCGTCACCCACGACGTGAGCGAGGCCAAGGTCACCGTGTCGGGCGTGCCCGACCACCCGGGCATCGCCGCGCGGCTGTTCCGGGAGCTGGCCGACGTGGACGTGAACGTGGACATGATCGTCCAGAACGTCAGCGACCACGGGGTGACCGACATCTCGTTCACGGTGCCCCGCAACGACCTGGACACCGGCACGGAGGTCTGCCGGCGGCTGGCGGGCGAGATCGGCGCCACCGGCGTGTCGTCCGACCGCGACATCGCTCGGGTGAGCATCATCGGGGCGGGCATGAAGTCGAACCCGGGCGTGGCCGCCACCATGTTCGAGGTGCTGGCGGGCGAGGGCGTGAACATCGAGATGATCTCCACGTCGGCCATCCGCACGTCGTGCGTGGTCCGGGAGGACCAGATCGAGACGGCGGTGCAGAGCCTGCACGCCGCGTTCGGCCTCGACGCCTAGCCGGCCTGCCCCCACGGGGCGGCGGCGCGGACGTGGCAGATGTCACGGAACGTGCGCGTAGCAGTTCTGCCCGTAGACAAGACCGGACCGGCCGTCATACCCTCGCCCCATGGACGGCGGGTACGGCGGCCGGCCTGAGGACCCGACGGTCTCGCGCGCCCCGAGACGCCCGCCCTGGCCCACTTCCGCCACCGTGGCCGTCGCCGTGTGCCTGGTCCTGGTCGTGCTGCTCGCCATCCTCAACCTGCTCGGCGTCCAGCTCGGTTCCGGCTACGAGCCCGATGTCGGCGGCACGGCGGCCGAGTGGTTCAGCGGGGTCGCCACGCTCGTCGCCCTGCCCGCCGCCGTGGTCGTGGGGTTGCGCCAGGTCCGGGCCCAGACCGAGGCGACCGAGTACGAGCTCCAGCGGGCGGCCGACGAGCGGGTCGATGCCCAGCGGCTCCTGACCGACGCGGTCGACCTCGACGTCGACGTCGTGAACCTCATCGACGAGCCCGAGCTGGCCACCAACGAGGAGAGCGAGGCCGCGGCCCGCTGGCGGGCAGAGGTGCGGCAGCGGGGCTGGGTGTCGGTGGGCGCCGCCAACGCGGCCGGTGCCGCCTGGGAGCAGTGGCGCCGCGACGGGCGGAGCCTGACCAACGCCGAGCTGCTGGCCGCCGAGCGCAGCACCGTGCTGCCCAAGCCGTTCACACTCGTGGCCCGGTGCCGCAACGGCACCGGCAGCACCGTCGTGCTGGAGCGGTGGACCGTCCGGCTCGGCGGGCGTGAGGCGGTCTACGACGAGCATCCGGAAGCGATCCGGAGGGGCGAGGTGCTCGTACGCCGCCTCGATGTCCCCGGCGGCGGCACGGGCCGCTACGCCACGGCCACGGCCGCCGCCCAGGCCGCGGGGAAGGCGAGCGTCGTGATCGAGGGAGCGGACGTACTGGGCCGAGCGCTGCGGATCCAGCACCCCCGGACGCGTCGGAGGGAGCCCTTCGATGCTGGGTGACGCCGATCTGGACCTGCTGCGCCGGGTCATCACCCCCCAGCAGCCGTGCGGCCCGCCCGACGCCGCTCAGTTCGCCGGCAGCATCGACCTGCTCCGCCTGCTCTACGACCCGACCAACCGCATCCACCGCCACGCCGAGAGCAGCGGGGCGCCTTACGTCATCGGCCGGAAGGGTGCGGGCAAGACCGCGTTCGTCACCGCACCCCGGCTGCACGAGGACGTGGTGGCCGTCGAGCTCCCGTCGGCCGACATCTACGGCGGCGTGTTCGAGGTGGTGAAGAGCCTCATGGGGCGGGAGCTGCAGCTGTACCCCGAGCACACCGCCCGGCTGTGGCGCCACCTCACCTGGTCGGCCGTGCTGGCGGCCATCGCGCGCGGCCCCCAGGAACGCCGGGCCCCGTACCGCCGGGTCCGCGACTTCGCCCTGTCGCTCGGCAACGGCAGCGCGCCGCCGGCCGACGCGGGAGCGGCCGTCTCGCAGTACCTCCGCCGGCTCCGGATCCTGATCGACGCGGTCGACCACGTCGGCAGCGCCGGGGAGCTGCTCAACTCGGTCGAGGGCAACGGCCTCACGATGGCCCAGGCGATCGAGGCCGGCACCGAGGTGCTGGCCGGCCAGCCCGAGCGCTACGTCGTGATCGTCGACTCGCTGGAGCGCTACTCGGGCGAGCTGCCGACGACCGAGTACCAGCAGGTCGAGCGCATGTCGTTCGAGGGCCTGTTCCGCTTCATCGGCGGTGACGGCACGCTGCCCACGCGAGCGTTCGACATCCGCTTCGCCTTCCCGGCCGAGCTGTGGCAGGTGCTGGCCAAGGTCTCGTCCAACCCGGTGAAGGACTTCCACAGCACGGTCATCGCCCACTGGAGCGCCCGGGAGCTGATCACGCTGGTGGGCACCCGGTTGGCGATCTACTGCCACCTGCACAAACCCGACCTGCTCGAGCGGCTCGAGCTGCCCGACGACGGCCCGGGCGAGCTGAGCTACCCGGAGTGCCGCCGGCTGGTCGACGCCGTGCTGCCCGAGGAGGTGGTGAACGCCTTCGGCGGTCGCGAGGACTCGGTGGGCTTCCTGCTGCGGCACACCCAGCTGCTGCCCCGCCACCTCGTCGCCCTCCTGAACCAGGTGTTCGAGGCCCACTCCGTCGACCCCCGGGCCCCGTTCCCGGTGTCGCGCATGGCCGTCGTCGAGGGGGTCCGCCGGGCCCAGAGCGCCGTCGTGGGCGACATCATCGCCGCCTACGCCCGGGTCCATCCCGCCGCCGACGTGTGCTGCGAGCGCATCCTGCCCAACGTCGGCCTGGTGGTCGACGAGTCCGAGCTGCACCGGGTGTACAACCGGCGGGGCATCCGCAAGGCGACCGGCCTCGACTACCAGGAGACCCGGCGGCTGCTCATCGAGATCGGCTGCCTGGGCCGCGTGGCGGAGCTCGACAGCACCACCCGCTACGTCGTCGGGGAGTTCGAGTACACCCGGCCGGGGAGCCTGCACGTGGCCGAGTCGGAGCCGTTGTGCGTGCACCCGCTGTTCGGCGAGGTCTACAGCTGCCGTCACTCGTCGAGTCGCCGGTCTCAGCTGAGCGACCAGGAGCGCCAACGGGTGCGGCCGGTCTACCCCGTCGGCTCCGACCCGGACGCCACCCGCGACTATCGCGACTACATGTAGCCGGACAAGATCTCCGGCGTGACCGACAGCTACGACCTCCACGCCCACTGCGTGGTGCCCGCGGTGTGGGCGCTCGTCGAGGGGCAGGACGGGCGGCAGGCCGAGGCCGAGCGCCAGGCGGCGGGGATGGGGCCGGCATCGGCCGCGCTCAACGCCCGGCTGGCCCGGGAATGGGGCCCGCAGCTCATCGACCCCGCGGCCCGGCTGGCCGCCATGGACCGCATGGGCCTCGACGTCCAGGTGGTCAGCCCCGCGCCGACCGAGTACCACTACTGGGCCGATCCGGCACTGGCGGGCGAGGTCTGCCGGGCCCTGAACGAGGGCGTGGCCGACCACGTGGCGGCGGCGCCGGACCGGCTCGTGGGCCTGGGCATGATCGCTCTGCAGCACGCCGACCTGGCGGCCGAGCAGCTGACGGCCGCCGTTCGGGACCTGGGCCTGCGAGGGGCGATGATCTCCACCCACGTCGAGGGCACGGATCTCTCCCACGACCGCTTCACACCGGTGTGGGCGGCGGCCGAGGCCGTCGGCGCGGTGCTGTTCCTCCACCCGTGGGGCTGCAGCCTGGACGAACGGCTGGACCGGTCCTACCTGTACAACGTGGTGGGCAACCCCACCGAGACCACGCTGGCCCTGTCGCACCTGATCTTCGGGGGCGTGCTCGACCGCCACCCCGGCCTACGCATCTGCGCGGCCCACGGCGACCCCCTCGGGCTGCTGGACGCGGTGCCCGACCTCACCCCCGAGGAGCGGGATGCGGTGGCCGGGGCGAACGCCGAGCGCCTGCTGAGCTGACCACACTGCGTGGCGTGGCCGCCCGCGTACGCAACTCTGTGACGAGGTGATGACCGGATCGCCGGACGGCCGGGCAGATCGCGCCTGGCAACGGCGCACACGTGCCAGACGGATGACGATTGAGGGCCGGGCGGTCGCGAAACTGTACCGTGTAAGTCACGGGCGTGCGGGCCCCAGGTCGGTCCTACCGGCCGCCAGCGGTGCGCCGATACTTGGGGCCCGCACCGTCCCGGGCGCTGGCTACAGCCACGCGGGGACAGGCGGGTAGTGGCCCGGCTCGCGGCCGATCAGCCAGGCGAGCAACTCGGCCGCGGTGCCGGACACCTCCGTGCCGTCGCCCTCCGGTCCGATGGTCCAGTGGCGGCCCGGGTCCCGGTCGGTGGCGGTGAGCGTGACCGCCGGGCAGTCGTCCCGGCCCGCCAGCCCGCCCGCCACCTCGTCGACCAGCCGGTCCACCGCGCCCGCCGGCATGTCGGCGAGCGTGGCCCCGGTGCCCAGGTCGACGGCGTGGACCCAGTTCTCGCGCACCCGCATCCACGGGATCTCGGCCGCGGTGATGGGCCGCCCGCGGGCGGTGCGGATGGGCGCGTCCCAGGTCTCGTCGCCGAGGGCGTCGAGCGCGGTCAGCAGGCGCTCGGAGGCGGCCACCACGTCGGACCGCAGGGTGTCGGGGTCCTGGGCCGCGGCCTCCTCGATGCCGTCGGCCCGCTGCTCCACCGAGGTGTACATGGGCGTCTCGATGCCGGTGCGGGCCCAGGTCACGAGGTTCTGCAGGGCATCGGCGTTGCGGGCCAGGTGCCCCACCACGTGGGCCCGGTCCCAGCCCGGCAGCCGAGAGGGCGCGGCCAGAGCATCGTCGTCCAGGTGCGCGACGTAACCCAGGACACGGGCCTCGCCGTCCCGCATCCAGTCGAGTGTCTCGCCGGGTGCGGGCATCAGCCGGTCGACTCCCGGCGGCAGACGTTGCGTAGCTCGCCCAGACCGGCGATGCGGGTCACCACCACGTTGCCTTCGGCCAGGAAGCGGCCCCGGCCCATGCCGACGCCGCTGGGCGTGCCGGTGGCGATCACGTCGCCCGGCTCCAGGGTCACGATCGTGGAGATGTACGACACCAGGGTGTACGGGTCGAACAGCAGGTCGGACGTGTCGGCCTTCTGCATCT
>JBKPRV010000089.1:0-11409 GCA_046734715.1 Actinomycetota bacterium
GGCTTGACCTTTGCCCAGGAGCCGGGCGTGCGCGCTGGTCCTACCCCCGACCGGCGCCGCCGCGGTGACGGTGCCGCGCAGGGCCACGCAGATGTCGAGAAACGCCCGCACCGCCACCATTCTGCCCGCCCGCCGCGGCTGCGACCATCCCCTCGCACATCTGAGTCAAACCAACGCACGCTTGTTATTTACTGACGCGTCAGTTTAGTGTTGACGCAGGCACATGGTGCTCGCCTTGTGCCACATCGAGGGGGGAAAGCATGAGACACCGCTCAGCCCGTGCCTTCGTCGCTTTCGTGGCCTTCGTGGCCATGGCGCTGGGGGCACTGATCGCGCAGCCGACGACGGCCGGCGCCCAGACGAACCCGTTCGCCAAGGGCCCGAACCCGACCGCGACGAACATCACCCAGAACGGGACCTTCGCCACCACCACGGCCACGGTCCCGGCCTCGGTCGCCGGCTTCGGCGGCGGCACGATCACATACCCGACGTCGACCACGTCGGGCACGTTCGGCGCCATCGCCTTCGCGCCGGGATACACGGCCACCAACGCCAGCTACACGTGGGTCGGGCCTCGCATCGCGTCGCACGGCTTCGTGGTGTTCACCATCAACACCGACTCGCGGTTCGACTTCCCGTCGTCGCGAGCGACCCAGCTCCAGAACGCGCTGAACTACCTCGTCAACAGCAGCGTGGCGGCGAGCCGGATCGACCGGAACCGGCTGGCTGTCGGCGGCCACTCCATGGGTGGCGGCGGCTCGCTCATCGCGGCCGACCGGAACGATGCGCTGCAGGCGGCCACGCCGCTCCAGCCGTGGAACAGCTCGACCAACTTCAGCGGCGTCAGCGTGCCGACCGCGATCGTGGGCGCCCAGAATGACAGCATCGCGTCGGTCAGCTCGCACTCGCTGCCGTTCTACAACAGCATCCCCGCCGCCTCGGAGAAGGCGCTGGTGGTGGTGTCCGGCGCCAGCCACGGCCTCGGCACCACGCTCAACACCATCCAGGCCCGGACCATGCTGGTGTGGCTCAAGCGCTACGTCGACAACGACACTCGCTTCGACCCGTTCGTCTGCCCGCTGGTGACGAGCGGCGCGTCGGACTACCGCAACACCTGCCCGCCCTGAGTCGGGACCGCATCGGCCCCGGCCCAGCCGGGACTTGATCGACACGACACCGATGGCGGTCGCCCCCGGCGGCCGCCATCGGCGTGTCTGGCGTACGTTGCGGACCGTGCGCATCTTCGCCCCGCCCGACATCGCGGCCGAGCCGCGCAGCGACGGCACCTGGGTGCTGCGCTCCCGCACGCCGCTGGAGCCCTACGAGCGCAGCGTGGGCGCCGTGCTGGCCCGCCAGGCCGGCGAACGGCCCGACGCCGACCTGCTGTGCGAGCGCGACGCGGACGGCAGCTGGCGCCGGGTGAGCTACGGCCACGCGTGGCAGGCGGCACGCGCCATCGGGCAGGCCCTGCTCGACCGGGGCCTCGGCCCCGAGCGCCCGGTGATGATCCTGTCCGGCAACAGCGTCGACCACGGCCTCGTGACGCTCGGCGGCTTCGTGGCCGGCGTGCCCGTCGTGCCGGTCTCCGCCGCCTACTCGCTGCAGAGCTCGGACTTCTCCACGCTCGCCCACGTCGTGCGCCGCGCCCGCCCGGGCCTGGTGTACGTGGGTGACGTCGAGGCCCACGCGCGGGCGCTGGCCGCCGTCGATCTCGGTGGAGCCGAGGTGGTGTCGTCGGCGCCCGACGCACGCGCCACCCCGCTGGCCGAGCTGCTGGCCATCACGCCGGGCGCCGAGATCGCCGCCGCGGCGGAGGAGGTCGGCCCCGACACCGTGGCCAAGATCCTCTTCACCTCGGGGTCCACCGGCCCGCCCAAGGGCGTGCTCACCACCCACCGCATGTTGTGCTGCAACCAGCAGATGACCCGCCAGGTCTGGCCCTTCACCACCGAGGAGCCGGTGGTGCTGGTCGACTGGCTGCCCTGGAGCCACACCTTCGGCGGCAGCCACGACGTCGGGCTCGTGCTGTGGTCGGGCGGCACGCTGTACATCGACGCCGGCCGCCCCGCGCCCGGCCTGATCGAGATCACATTGGCCAACCTGGCGGAGGTGTCGCCCACCGCCTTCTTCAGCGTGCCCGCCGGGTTCGCGGCGCTGCTCCCCCACCTGGAGGCCGACGCCGGCCTGGCCGAGCGCGTCTTCGCCAACCTGCGGCTCATCCTGTACGCGGGGGCGGCGTTGCCCCAGGCCTCGTGGGACCGGCTCGACGCGCTGGCCCGTCGCTCGGTGGACCGTCCCATCCCGTTCACGGCGTCGTGGGGGTCGACCGAGACCGCGCCCATGGCCACCACCGCCCACTTCCCGCTGGAGGGGCCCGGCTGCATCGGCGTCCCCGTCCCCGGCGTGACCGTGAAGCTGGTGCCCACCGAGCGCACCCATGAGCTCCGGGTGAAGGGGCCGAACGTCACGCCCGGCTACCTGGGTGAGCCCGAGATCACCGCGGCCGCGTTCGACGACGAGGGCTTCTACCGCATGGGCGACGCCGGCCGCTTCCTCGATCCCGAGCACCCCGAGCGCGGCATCGTGTTCGACGGCCGCGTGGCCGAGGACTTCAAGCTGGCCACCGGCACGTGGGTCAACGTGGGCACGGTGCGCACCGCGCTGGTCTCGGCCGGCGCCGGGCTGATCCGGGACGCGGTGCTCACCGGCCACGACGGCGCCGAGCTGGGGGCGCTGGTGTGGCTCACCGCCGACCACACGACCGACAACCTGGTCGGGCTGCGGGCCGCGGTCGAGAAGCACAACGCGGCCCACCCGCAGTCCTCGGCCCGCATCGGGCGGGTCCTGGTGCTGGCCGACCCGCCGTCCATCGATGCCCAGGAGATCACCGACAAGGGCTACGTCAACCAGCGGGCGGTCCTCGCGCACCGCGCCGCCGAGGTCGCCCGGCTGCACGACGGCGACGGTCCCGAGGTGCTCGTCTTCCCCGCCATGTAGGATGCGTCTGCACCAGCCACCGATGCATATGCATTAGTCGAGGGGGATAGCCAATGGCCTGGGATTTCTCGACCGAGCCCGAGTTCCAGGAACAGCTCGACTGGATCGATCAGTTCTGCCGGGAGGAGATCGAGCCCTTCAACACCGTGTTCCCGGTGGCGCTGCGCACCAACGATCCCAAGGTCAAGGCGCTCGCCCGCGGCCTGCAGCAGCAGATCAAGGACCGCGGCCTCTGGGCCCTGTTCCTCGACAAGGAGCTCGGCGGCCCCGGCTTCGGCCAGCTCAAGCTGGCGCTGGTCAACGAGATCCTGGGCCGCTACCCGGCGGCGCCCGGCTTCTTCGGCACCGCCGCGCCCGACACCGGCAACATGGAGCTGCTCGCCGCCTACGGCACCGAAGAGCAGAAGGAGCGGTGGCTGGTCCCGCTCATGAACCAGGAGATGTGGTCGGCCTACTCGATGACCGAGCCCCAGGGCGGCTCCGACCCCAACCTGTTCAAGACCAGCGCGGTGCAGGACGGCGAGGAATGGGTCATCAACGGCGAGAAGTGGTTCACCAGCGCCGGTCGCTACGCCGACATCCTCTTCGTCATGACCACGACCGGCATGTTCGTGGTCCCCACCAAGACGCCGGGCGTCGAGTTCCTCCCCGACAGCCCCCGGGCCCACTCGCACATCCGCTACAACGACGTGCGGGTCCCGCTGGACCACCTGCTCGGCCCGCCCGACGGGGCCAAGGTGCTGGCCCAGCGGCGCCTGGGCGGCGGCCGCATCCACCACGCCATGCGCTCGATCGCCCAGTGCAAGCTGGCCTTCGACATGATGTGCGAGCGGGCGCTGTCACGCGAGTCGCACGGCCAGATCATCGCCGAGCACCAGATGGTGCAGCAGGCCATCGCCGACTCCTACGCCGAGATCAACATGCTGCGCCTGCTGGTGCTGTGGACGGCGTGGACCATCGACAACTCCTCGACCCAGGCATCCCGCACCCAGATCGCGGCGTGCAAGTACACCTGCGCCAAGACGCTGCGCGAGGTCTCCTACCGGGCCATCCACATCTTCGGCTCCCTCGGCGTCACCGACCTCACCCCGCTCCAGGCCATGTGGGCCGGGGCGCCCACCATGGCGGTCATGGACGGGGTCGACGAGGTGCACAAGGTCACCGTGGCCCGCAACGTGCTCAAGTCCTACCGGCCCCACGACGGCCTGTGGCCCACCGAGTACTACCCCCACAAGCGGGCCGCGGCGTGGAAGAAGTTCGAGCCGCTGCTGGCGTCGGATCCCGACCTCAAGCGCTACGCCGACGGCATGGCGAAGTACATGGCCGGCCGTAGCTGATGGAGCTGGCCGGGCGCGTCGCCGTCGTCACCGGCGGCGGCGGGGGCATCGGCGAGGGCCTGTGCCGGGCCTTCTCCGCCGAGGGTGCGCGGGCCGTGGTGGTGGCCGACATCGACGGCGACGCGGCCGAGCGCGTGGCCGCGGACCTCGCGGCCGCGGGCACCAAGGCCCTGGGCCTGCGGGTGGACGCGGGGTCCGAGGCCGACATCGTCGAGCTGGTGCGGCGGGCCGAGGACGGCTTCGGTCCCATCGACCTGTTCTGCGCCAACGCCGGGATCATCGTGATCGGCGGGGTCGAGGTCCCCGACGACGCCTGGGAGCGCATCTGGCGGGTCAACGTCCAGAGCCACGTGTACGCGGCCCGGGCGGTGCTGCCCGGCATGCTCGCCCGGGGCGAGGGCTACCTGCTGCACACCGCGTCGGCCGCGGGCCTGCTCACCCAGCTGGGCTCGGCGCCGTATTCGGTGACCAAGCACGCGGTGGTGGGCCTGGCCGAATGGCTGGCCATCACCCATGGCGACGCCGGCATCCGGGTGTCGTGCCTGTGCCCCCAGGCGGTGCAGACGGCCATGGGTGGCGGCCGGCGGGTGGCGGGTGACGCGGTCTCGACCGCCCGCCGCGACGGCGTCCTGCTGCCCGAGGAGGTGGCCCGGGTGGTGGTGGAGGGCCTGCGCGACGAGCGGTTCCTCATCCTGCCCCACCCCGAGGTCACCACCTACGAGCAGCGCCGGGCGGGCGATCGCGACCGCTGGCTCAAGGGCATGCGCCGCATGCAGGCGGCGATGATCGCTGCCTGGCGGTCGCCTACAACCTGACCGACTTGGCGCCGAAGCGCTGGTGGTAGGGCGTGGTGTCGATCACGTCCAGCGAGCGTTCGCCCGCCATCACCTCGGCCTTCCACTGCTCGTGCGTCGGCACGTTGTCGTGGAACTCGTCCATGACCTCGGCCGCGAACAGCTCCAGGCTGGCGCTGATGTCCTCGTGGGTGTTGCGACCGGCCTGGTTCAGCAAGATGACCTGGTCGATGTTGGACGTCTCGAACTTGCGCAGCTTGCGGCGGATGGTCTCGGGCGAGCCGATGAGCCCACCCGACAGCGCCCGCTCGGCGGCCTCGGGGTTGGCGTCCTTCCAGGCCGAGTACTCGTCCCACATGTTGAGGGCACCGGGGTCGGGACGGCGGCGGTCGGCGCTGTTGTAGTAGCGCAGGCAGAACTGGAAGAAGGTGGCCCCGTCGGCGCGGGCCCGCGCCTCCTCGTCGGTGGGCGCGCACATGAACATGCTCACCAGCGCGATGTTGGGGTTGACCGGATAGTCGCACAGCCGATCGAGCCCGTTCGTGATGGCGTTGTAGTAGGCGTGCACCCAGGCCTCGGCCGCCTCGGCGCTCACGAACTGGAATCCCAGCGCGCCCAGCCCTCGCCGCCCCGCGTACTCGATCGTCTCGATCTGGCTGCACGCGGTCCAGAGCGGCGGGTGCGGCTTCTGGCGGGGCTTGGGCAGCACGTTGCGCAGCGGGAAGTCGAAGTGCGGGCCCTGGTACTCCACGCCTACGTCGCCGAACATGGGGATGGCGCAGCGCACTGCGTCCTCCCAGATCTCCCGCTTGTCGCGGAAGCGCACGCCGAAGGGGTGCAGCTCGGTGATGCTGGCGCTCTCCCCCATGCCGAACTCGACCCGCCCGTTGGACAGCAGGTCGAGGGCCGAGATGCGCTCCACCGCCTTGGCCGGATGGTTGGTGGTGAGCTGCATGATGCCGTGGCCGAGCCGGATGCGGGACGTGCGCTGGCTGGCGGCGGCGAGGAACACCTCGGGGGCCGAGGAGTGGCTGTACTCCTCGAGGAAGTGGTGCTCCACCACCCAGGCGTAGTCGTAGCCCAGCTGATCGGCCAGCTCGAGCTCGTCGAGGGCGTGGTGGTACAGCCTCCACTCGCTGTCCGGCTCCCAAGGACGCGCCAGCTGCAACTCGTAGAACACGCCGAACTTCATGATCCCCCCTGTCCCGCTGATCGTACGCCGCCGGGACCTCCCGAGAGGAGCGACCCGCCCCCGCTGCTGGGACCAGTCGGCAGCGGGCCGCCCCTCGATCCGTCGACTCCCCGGATGTCCCTACTCTACGTGAAGGTCAACAGACGAGGAGTAGCTTCTCGTACGGCCGGCCGAGCGCTACCGACCGCAGTCCTAAGCTTCACGGGACGTGACCCTGCGCGAGATGGCCCCCCCGTCCGAGCCGTGGCTGAGCGACGCCGCCGACGTCGCCGGCGCGCTGGGCACCGACGTCCGGAGCGGGCTCGACGGCGCCGAGGCCGCGGCCCGCCTGGACCGTTACGGTCCCAACCAGCTCGAGGCGGCCGAGCCGGTGCCCAAGTGGCGCCGCTTCCTGGCCCAGTTCGCCGACCCGCTGGTGTACCTGCTCATCGCGGCGGTGATCGTGTCGCTGGTCGCCTGGCTGCTGGAGGGCGCCGACGGGGTGCCGTTCGAGGTCATCGTGATCCTGGCCATCATCGTGGCCAACGCGGTGCTGGGCTACGTGCAGGAAGCGCGGGCCGAGGAGGCGGTGGCGGCGCTCCAACGCATGGCCGCGGCCTCGGCCGGCGTCGTCCGTGACGGGCGCGAGCAGCGCATCCCGGTCACCGACGTCGTCCCCGGCGACCTGATCACGCTGGCCGAGGGCGACGCCGTGCCCGCCGACGCGCGCCTCACCGAGGCCGCCGCGCTCAAGATCGCCGAGGCCTCGCTGACGGGCGAGAGCGAGGCCGTGCTCAAGGACGCCGCCACGCTGGCCGAGCCCGCGGGGCTGGGCGACCGGCTCGACATGGTCTACAGCGGCACTGCCGTGGCCAGCGGCCGGGGCCGGGCGGTGGTGACGGCGACTGCCATGGACACCGAGATGGGCACGATCGCCCGGCTGCTGGGCAGCACCGAGGAGGAGCCCACCCCGCTGCAGCGCGAGGTGTCGCACATCGGGCGCGTCCTCGGGATCGCGGTGGTGATCATCGCCCTGGTGGTGGTGGCCGGCATCTTCCTCACGTCCGACATCGAGGACGCGAGCGACGCGGTCGAGGTGCTGCTGGTGGGCGTGTCCCTCGCGGTGGCGGCCGTGCCCGAGGGCCTGCCGGCCGTGCTCTCGGTGGTGCTGGCGCTCGGCGTGCAGCGCATGGCCAGGCGCCACGCCATCGTCAAACGGCTGTCGTCGGTGGAGACGCTGGGCTCGGCCTCCGTGGTGTGCTCGGACAAGACGGGCACGCTGACCCGGAACGAGATGACGATCCTCAAGGTGGTCACGGCCTCGGGCGAGGTCGACCTGTCGGGCAGCGGCTACTCGCCCGAGGGCGACGTGACCCGCGACGGCCGGCCGCTCGGCGCCGGGCCCGACGACGACGCGCTGGCGGACGAGGTCCGCTACGTGCTGGGGGGCGGGAGCCTGGCCAACGACGCGGTGCTCCAGCAGGACGGCGACCAGTGGACCGTGCAGGGCGACCCCACCGAGGCCGCCTTCCTGGTGGCCGAGCGCAAGTTCGGGGTCACGGAGGACCGAGAGGCGCGCTTCGAGCGGGTGGGCGAGATCCCCTTCACCTCGGAGCGCAAGCTGATGAGCACATTCCAGGCCGACGCCGAGGCCGGCGGGCAGGTGGCGGTGGTGACCAAGGGCGCGCCCGACGTGCTGCTGGCCCGGTGCACCCACGAGCGCGCGGCCGGCGAGGTGCGGCCCCTCACCCACGAGCGCCGGTCGGCCGTGCTGGCCGACGTCGACCGCCTGGCGGCGGATGCCCTGCGCACCCTGGCCGTCGCCTATCGCCGCCTGCCCGAGGGGCAGCCCCCGCCCGACAGCCCGGAGGCGGACGAGTACGAGCACGAGCTGGTCTACGTGGGGGTGGCGGGGATCATCGACCCGCCCCGGCCGGAGGCGCGCGACGCCATCGCCGAGGCCCACGGCGCCGGAATCCGGGTGATCATGATCACCGGCGACCACCCCATCACCGCGGCCCGCATCGCCGCCGACCTCGGCATCGTCGAGCCGGGCGCCCGCACGCTCAACGGCACCGAGCTCGAGGCCCTGGACGACGACGGGTTCCGGCGGGCGGTGGCGGACGTCTCCGTCTACGCCCGGGTGGCGCCCGAGCACAAGCTGCACATCGTGGACGCCCTCCAGGCCCAGGGCGCCATCGTGGCCATGACCGGCGACGGGGTGAACGACTCCCCCGCGCTGCGCTCGGCCGACATCGGCGTGGCCATGGGGGTCACCGGCACCGACGTGACCAAAGAAGCGGCCGACATGATCCTCGCCGACGACAACTTCGCCACCATCGTCCACGCGGTGGAGCAGGGCCGGGCCATCTTCGCCAACATCCGCAAGTTCCTGCGCTACCTGCTGTCGTCGAACATCGGCGAGGTCCTCACCATGTTTCTGGGGGTGGTGGGGGCGGGCGTCCTCGGGCTCACCGACACGGGCGAGGCGGTGGCCGTGCCCCTGCTCGCCACCCAGATCCTGTGGATCAACCTGCTGACCGACACGGCCCCCGCCCTCGCCATGGGCGTGGACCCGCCGCCCGACGACGTGATGTCCCGCCCGCCGCGCGGGCTGCACGACCGGATCATCGACCGCGAGATGCAGATCGGCATCGGCTTCGTCGGCCTGGTGATGGCGCTCGCCACGCTGGTGGCGCTCGACCTGCGCCTGCCCGGCGGGCTGATCCACAACGGCGGCGACATCGTGGAGGCCCGCACGATGGCGTTCACCACGCTGGTCCTCGCCCAGCTCTACAACGCCTTCAACGCCCGCTCCGGCCGGGAGAGCGCCTTCCACCACCTGTTCACCAACCCGTTGCTGTGGGCCGCGATCGGCACCTCGCTGGTGCTGCAGGTGGCGGTGGTCCACCTGAAGCCGCTGAACCACGCCTTCGACACCACCCCGCTGTCGGCGAGCGACTGGCTGATCTGCGCCGCGCTGGCCAGCTCGGTCCTGTGGGCCGAGGAGCTGCGCAAGCTGGTGCGGCGCACCTGGGCGCGGCGCTAGCGGGCGGCGGCGCCGCGCCGCGTGGAGGGCAGGCGCTTGGCCGCCTTCACCTCGTACAGGGCGGCATCCGCCCGCGGCACCACCTCCGTGGCGGCGCCGGAGGCCAGGCCCACGCTGGCGCTCACCATGACCGTGCCCCGATCGGTCACCACCGGCTCCTCGATGGCGGCCACGATGCGCTCGATGGACGGGGTGGCCCCCTCCAGGGTGGTGCCGTCGGCGAACACGATGGCGAACTCGTCGCCGCCGAAGCGGGCCACGAGGTCGTCCTCCCGCACGGTCCTCATCAGGCGCTCGGCCACGACCTGCAGCACCGCGTCGCCGGTGTCGTGGCCGTATGTGTCGTTGACCGGCTTGAAGTCGTCGAGGTCGACCAGGGCCACGGTCACGGTGCCGGTCACGCCGTCGAGCCGCTGGCGCAGGGCCGACCGGTTGCCCGCCCGGGTGAGCGGGTCGGTCACCGCCTCGCGCCGCAGCGTGTGGTGGCGGCGCTGCTCGCCCAGCACGAGGCTGGCCAGGCGGGTGGCCTGGTGCAAGCTGTGCTCGGTGCCCACCCCATGCTCGATGCGGCTGGTGACCCACACCATCACGCAGCCGAGCAGCGTCCCCGAGCTGGCCTCGGGCAGCGGGATGGCCCAGGCCGACACGAAGCCCCGGGCCCGGGCCTCGGCGGCCAGCTCCGCCGGGAAGCCCGCGAAGTCGGACAGCGTGCGGGCCCGCCCGTCGGCCAGGGTCGGCCGCCACCAGCGCTCGTCCGCCACCAGCTGAGCGGCCCGCGACGCCTCGTCCACGCCGACCACCGGGCGGCCGTCGACCGTGCCCACCACCGCGGCCGCACCGAGGTAGTCCGGCACGATGCGGGCGCAGGCGGCCAGCACGTCGGGCAGCGGCGCCTCCGCCACCAGCAGGTCGACCACGTCGCTGACGTTGTCGAGCACCCCGCCGGTGGGTCGGGAGATGATCACGAGGCCGTTCACGACGGGGTCGCTGAGCAGGTTCTGGACCATGGCCTCCATGGCGATCCAGGTGCCGTCGCGGCGCCGCTTGCGGTAGCGCAGCGGCTCGATCACCGGTGGGTCGCTCCCGCCCTCGCGGGCCGCGGCCCGGAGCTGGGCCAGCCCTTGCAGCAGCTTCGGGACGTCGTCGGGGTGCACCCGCTCCATCGACTCGCGGCCCATCCGACCGTCCGGATCGGTGTCGATGACCCAGTCGGCCGAGGCGCTGATCCAGCGGGTCGTGAGATCGGGATCGATCAGCGAGATGACGGCCGAGGGGGCCCGGTCGAGCGCCCTGAGCAGCCTGACGGCAACGTCAGCCGGAATGGAGCCCGCGGCGGGCTCGTCCGACAACGCCGTCATGATCCGTGGCCTCTACCCATCCCGTCCCCCCTGGCGATCGACCGGCCGCAACCGGTCGTTCATCGACAGCGTACGCCGTCGACCGCGTGCGGCGCCCGCGTGACAACACGCTCGGTGCGCCCAACGTGTGCGACGGTGGTCAAACGACTCCGACCAGGTCGACGACGAACACCAGCGTCTCGTCGGGACCGATCACCCCGCCGGCCCCCCGGGAACCGTAGGCGAGATGGGGCGGGAGGGTGAGCCAGCGCTGGCCCCCGACCCGCATCCCCTGCACGCCCCGGTCCCAGCCCTCGATCACCTGGCCGGCGCCGAGCCGGAAGCTGAAGGTGTCGCCCCGGTCCCACGAGGCGTCGAACTGGCGCCCGTTCGACCACGCGACCCCCACGTAATGGACCTCGACGTCGCGCCCCGCGGTGGCCTCGTCCCCGTCCCCGACGACGAGGTCGTCGATGACGATGTCGGCGGGCGGGACGGCTTCGGGGATGGTGACGTCGGGCTTGGCCATGGCCCCACGGTAACGGCGCGGGCCGACCGGCGTCGGCTTGACATCTCGGCAAGGATGGGCCGGACCTGTACTGGAGGCAGCAGTGAGCGACTTCTCCTCGGAGGAGCGGATCGGGCCCAACGGCCCGAGCCCCTACCCGGCCCACACTGATGAGGGCATGCCGCACCCGGCGGCGACGGCAGCGCCGAGCGTGGC
>JBKPRV010000090.1:0-6303 GCA_046734715.1 Actinomycetota bacterium
CCGCCATACTGAGCGTTCGCTCCCCAGGTCCCGAGGCCGCCCTGTGTTCATCCGACTACTGCGCTCGCATCTCCGCCCCTATCGGAGCCTGCTGTTGGTGATCGTGGTGCTCCAGGCAGTCCAGGCGCTGGCCTCGCTCTACCTCCCCACCCTGAACGCCGACATCATCGACCAGGGCGTGCTGGCCGGCGACAACCGCTACATCGTGATGGTGGGCATGGCCATGCTGGGCGTGACCCTGATCCAGGTCGTGTTCTCGGTGGGGGCGGTGTACCTCAGCGCCAAGGTGGCCATGAGCTTCGGCCGGGACGTGCGCGGCGACCTGTTCCACCGGGTCACCGACTTCTCGGCCCGGGAGGTCAACCAGTTCGGGGCGCCGTCGCTGATCACCCGGATCACCAACGACGTCCAGCAGGTGCAGATGCTGGTGGTGATGGCCTGCACGTTCGCCGTGGCCGCGCCCATCACCGTCATCGGCGGGAGCGTGCTGGCGCTCCAGCAGGACGTCGGCTTGTCGTGGCTGGTGGTGGTGGCCCTGCCCGCCCTGGCGCTCAGCGTGGGATCGGTGGTGTGGCGGATGATCCCGCTGTTCCGCACCATGCAGGAGCGCATCGACGGGGCCAACCTCGTGCTGCGCGAGCAGATCACCGGCATCCGGGTGGTGCGGGCCTTCGTGCGGGAGACCCGGGAGGTCGAGCGCTTCGGCGGGGTCAACGACCAGCTCACCGACGTGTCGCTCAAGGCCGGCCGGCTGATGGCGCTGATGTTCCCGATGCTGCTGTTCATCATCAACGCGTCGAGCGTGGGCGTGCTGTGGTTCGGGGCCAACCGCATCGACGCCGGCGACATGACCGTCGGGTCGCTGGTCGCCTTCCTCAGCTACTTCACGCTGATGCTCATCGCGGTGATGATGGCCATGTTCGTGGCCCTCATGGCTCCCCGGGCCGCGGTGTGCGCCGACCGGATCGTCGACGTTCTCGACACGCAGCCGTCGGTGGCCGCCCCCGAGCGGCCGGTGCCGGTGGGCGACGCGGTGGGCACCCTGGAGCTGCGGGACGTGTCGTTCCGCTACCCCGGCGCCGAGGAGCCGGTGGTGCAGGGCATCTCGTTCACGTCGCTGGCCGGCCAGACCACCGCCATCGTCGGCAGCACCGGCGCGGGCAAGACCACGCTGGTCAACCTGGTGGCCCGCCTGTTCGACGTGACCGAGGGCCAGGTGCTCGTGGACGGGGTCGACGTGCGCGACATGGAGCCCGACGCCCTGTGGCAGCGCATCGGCCTGGTCCCCCAGAAGCCCTACCTGTTCTCGGGCACGGTCGCCTCCAACCTGCGCTACGGCAAGCCTGACGCCACCGAGGACGAGATGTGGGAGGCCCTCGCGGTGGCCGAGGCCGCCGAGTTCGTGGCGGCCATGCACGGTGGGCTCCACGCCCGCATCGCCCAGGGCGGCACCAACGTGTCCGGCGGCCAGCGCCAGCGGCTGGCCATCGCGCGGGCCCTGGTCCGTCAGCCCGAGGTCTACTTGTTCGACGACTCGTTCTCGGCCCTCGACCTGGCGACCGATGCCCGGCTGCGGGCCCGCCTCGTGCCCTGGACCTTCGGCGCGACCGTGCTGGTGGTGGCCCAGCGGGTCTCGACCATCGCCAGTGCCGACCAGATCCTGGTGCTGGAGGACGGCCGGCCCGTCGGCCTCGGCCCCCACGACGAGCTGCTGGTGACCTGCCCGACCTATGCCGAGATCGTGGCCTCGCAGCTGCGCGAGGACGAGGCGGCGTGACCACGCAGACCTCGGCCCCGCAGCCGACCCCGCCCGAGTCCGGCCGGCCCGGATGGACGGGCCCGGTCGGTGATGGACACGGCGACGGCCACGGGGACGGGCAGGTCCCGCCGCGGGCCAGCGGCAGCCCCAGCTCCGTGCGCCCCATGAGCGTCGGCATCCCCACCGAGAAGGCGCGCGACTTCCGCAATTCGTCGCTGCGGATACTGGCCCTGCTGCGCGAGGACCGCATGCCGATCTCGCCCATCGTGGCCCTGGCCACCGTCGGCGTGGCGCTCACTGTCGTGGGCCCCAAGATCCTCGGCCACGCCACCGACCTCATCATCGCGGGCGTGACGAGTCCCACAGGCATCGACTTCGGCGAGCTGCACATGGTGCTGCTGGGACTGCTGGTGCTGTTCCTGGCCTCCTCCGGCGTCACCTACGTCAGCGCCTACCTGATGGCCGGCATCATCCAGCGCACGATGCACCGGCTGCGGGCCGCAGTCGAGGACAAGCTCAATCGCCTGCCGCTGTCCTACGTCGACCGCCAGCAGCTTGGCGACCTGCTCAGCCGGGTCACCAACGACATCGACAACGTGGCCCAGAGCCTGCAGCAGACGCTCAACCAGCTGGTGTCGCAGGCGCTGACGCTGGTGGGCGTGCTCGCCATGATGTTCTGGATCTCGCCGCTGCTGTCTCTGGTGGCGATCGTCTCGGTGCCGATATCGGTGCTCACCATGCGCGCCATCGCCAAGCGCTCGCGCGTCCGGTTCATGGCCCAGTGGCGCCACACCGGCGAGCTCAACGCCCAGGTGGAGGAGGCCTTCACGGGTCACGCCATCGTCAAGGCGTTCGGCCGCCAGCGGGAGGTCGAGGACCGCTTCCGGGTCACCAACGAGGAGATGTACGAGGCCAGCTTCGGCGCCCAGTTCGTCTCGGGCGTCATCCAGCCGGCGATGATGTTCCTCGGCAACCTGAACTTCGTGATCATCGCGGTGGTCGGCGGGCTGAGGGTCACCGCCGGGGCCCTGACCATCGGCGACGTGCAGGCCATCCTGCAGTACACCCGGCAGTTCCAGATGCCGCTCACCCAGATGGCGGCCATGGTCAACCTGCTGCAGTCGGGCGTCGCGTCGGCCGAGCGGGTGTTCGAGCTGCTCGACGCCGCGGAGGAGCGGCCCGACGGCGACGCCGTCCCGCTGGTGGGCACGCCGAAGGGGCGGGTGGCGTTCGAGGACGTGTCGTTCTCCTACCGGCCCGACCGACCGCTCATCACCGACCTGTCGCTGGTGGCCGAGCCGGGCCAGACCGTCGCCATCGTGGGTCCCACCGGGGCGGGCAAGACCACGCTGGTCAACCTGCTCATGCGCTTCTACGAGCTGGACGAGGGGCGGATCACGCTCGACGGGCGCGACATCGCCGAGATGCCCCGGCGCGACCTGCGCGCCGCCACCGGCATGGTGCTCCAGGACACGTGGCTGTTCGGCGGGACGATCCGCGACAACATCGCCTACGGCAACCCGGACGCGAGCGAGGACGAGATCATGGCCGCGGGCCGGGCGGCGTATGTCGACCGCTTCGCCCACTCGCTGCCCGACGGCTACGACACGATGATCGACGACGAGGGCACCAACCTCAGCGCGGGCGAGAAGCAGCTGGTCACCATCGCCCGGGCGTTCCTGGCCGATCCCGCCATCCTCATCCTCGACGAGGCCACCAGCTCGGTCGACACCCGCACCGAGGTGCTCATCCAGGAGGCGATGGCCGCCCTGCGCTCCCAGCGCACCAGCTTCGTGATCGCCCACCGGCTCTCCACCATCCGGGACGCCGACGTGATCCTGGTGATGGAGAACGGGCGCATCGTGGAGCAGGGCGACCACGACGAGCTGCTGGCCCGGGGCGGCGCCTACGCCCGCCTGTACAACGCCCAGTTCCGGGCGGCCGCGGTCGACCTCGACCTGGAGGTGGGCCAGCCCCAGCCCCAGCCGTAGGCACTGCGATGCGCGGAAACGTTCCTCTCATTCTGCGAGATTCGTGCTATCGTCCACGGAACGCTCAGCGGAGGACCAGGGACATGCCGCACTTCACCAAGCCGGCCGAGGGCTCGTGGACGGAGCACTTCGGGCTCGCCACCGAGCCGGTCTCCTATGACGACTCGATCTCGGCGGAGTTCTACGAGGCGGAGCGTGACGCGATCTTCCGCCGCACCTGGCTGAACGTCGGGCGGGTCGAGCAGCTGCCCCGCAACGGCAGCTACTTCACCAAGGAGCTCGACGCGGCGCGCACCTCGGTCGTGGTCGTGCGGGACATGAAGGGCACGGTGCGGGCCTTCCACAACATGTGCCGCCACCGCGGCAACAAGCTGGTGTGGGAGGACTACCCCCGCGAGGAGACCAGCGGCATGTGCCGCCAGTTCACCTGCAAGTACCACGGGTGGCGCTACGACCTCGAGGGCGCGCTGACCTTCGTGCAGCAGGAGTCCGAGTTCTTCGACCTCGACAAGAGCCAGTTCGGGCTGGTGCCGGTGACCACCGACGTGTGGGAAGGGTTCATCTTCGTGAACCTCGACCCGCAGGCCCAGCCGCTGCGCGAGTACATGGGGCGCCTGGGGGCGGGGCTCGAGGGCTACCCGTTCCACCTGATGACCCAGCGGCACACGTACCGCGCCGAGGTGGGGAGCAACTGGAAGCTCTTCATCGACGCCTTCATGGAGTTCTACCACGCACCGGTTCTGCACTCGAAGCAGGCCGTGGCGGAGGAGTCCCGCAAGCTGCAGGGCTTCGGCTACGAGGCGCTGGCGTACGACGTCGACGGCCCCCACGCCATGGTGTCTTCGTGGGGCGGCATGTCCCCGCCGAAGGACCTGTCGATAGTCAAGCCCATGGAGCGGGTCCTGCGCAGTGGCCTGTTCGGCAAGTGGGAGGGGCCGGACATCGGCGAGCTGCCCCCGGGCGTCAACCCCGCCCGCCACCCGTCGTGGGGCACGGACTCGTTCCTGTTCTTCCCCAACTTCATGGTGCTGATCTGGAAGCCGAACTGGTACCTCACGTACCACTACTGGCCGACGTCCTACAACACGCACATCTTCGAGACGTCGCTGTGCTTCGCCCCGCCGACCAACGCCTTCGAGCGCCTCCAGGAGGAGCTGGCCGTGGTCACCTTCAAGGAGTACGGCCTCCAGGACGGCAACACCCTGGAAGCCACCCAGACGATGATCGAGTCGCGGGCGGTCACCGAGTTCCCGCTGTGCGACCAGGAGGTCATGCTCCGGCACCTGCACCGCACCTGCCGGAAGTACGTGGCCGACCACCGGGCGGGCCAGCCCGCCACCCCCGTCCGCATCACGGCCGCGTCCTAGAGGGAGACCGAGATGGCCCTGCTTCCCGCCGGATTCGCCGATCTCGAGCCGTTCACCGCCTGGTGCCTGCCCACCGAGAAGGACCGCTTCGCCAAGCGCATCTCGAGCACCATGCCCGAGCTCCAGGCGTTCTACGACGCCGCCTTCCCCCGCCTGCAGGAGAGCGAGGAGTACCTGAAGGGCGTCGCGCTCGACGGCATCTCCGACGAGGAGCGCAACCTGCTGTGGCTGTTCGCCTCGCTGGTGACCGTGTCGTTCCCGGTCGAGGTGTGGCGCCAGGCCCGAGTGCCCGACAGCGGCGCGTCCTCGATCGACGTGGTGTCGGCCCCGACACCCTAGGAGCATGGTGGTGGCGCCGACCCCCTAGGCGTCCTGGCGGGCGATCACGCCGCCTTTCATCACGAAGCGCACCTGCTCGGTGAGCGTGATGTCGGCGGTGACGTCTCCGGGGACGCCGATCACGTCGGCCAGCAGCCCGGCCTCCAGCCGGCCGCGGTCGTCCACGTCGATCAGGTCGGCCGCCACGGTGGTGGCGGACCGGATCGCCCCCACCGGGGTCATGCCCCGGTCGACCAGGGCGATGAGCTCCTTGGCGTTGCGGCCGTGGGGGATGGCGGGGGCGTCGGTGCCACAGGCCACCTTGACGCCCAGCTCGATGGCCCGGCTGATCGTGGCCTTGGCCCGGGGGAACACCTCGGCCGCTTTGGCCTGCAGCTCCGGAGCGGCGTGGGACACGTCCATGCCGTCGGCCAGGTAGGTGGTGGCCACCAGGAACGTGCCGCGCTCGACCATGAGCCGCAGCGTGTCCTCGCTGGCCAGCGAGCAGTGCTCGATGCAGTCGATGCCGGCCTCGATGGCGGCCCGGATGCCGTCGTCGCCGTGGGCGTGGGCGGCGACCCGCAGCCCGGCGCGGTGGGCCTCGTGCACGATGGTCCGCAGCTCCTCGTCGGAGTACTGCTGGGCCCCGGCCGGGCCGGTGTGGGACATGACCCCGCCCGAGGCGCACACCTTGATCAGCTGGGCGCCGTGCTTGATCTGGTAACGCACGGCCTTGCGGACCTCGGCGACGCCGTCGGCGATGCCCTCCTCCACGGTCAGCGGCATGATGTGCGGCGCCAGGGCCTGGAACATGGTGGGGTCGAGATGGCCCCCGGTGGGCGAGATGGCATGCCCCGCAGGCACCACC
>JBKPRV010000091.1:0-7586 GCA_046734715.1 Actinomycetota bacterium
CCGCGGCACCACCCAGGGACGCCGCACCGGCTCCGGCGCCCGCACCAGGCCGTCCGCCGACCCCCGGCGCCGCGCCCTCGGGCTGCTGGTGGCGGTGGTCATGCTGTTCGTGGTGGCCGTCGGGCGCCTGGGCTATGTCCAGGTGCTGGGGTCCGAGCGCTACGTCGCCTACGGCGCCGAGCAGCGCATCCGGCCCATCGAGCTCTCGGGCGGCCGGGGGTCGATCTTCGACCGGGAAGGCAACGACCTGGCCATCTCCATCCCGCAGACCACGATCGCCGCCGACCCCAGCGTCATCGCCGATCCGGCGGGCGCGGCGCCGCGTCTGGCCCAGGCCCTGGGCCAGGACGAGGCCACGGTCCTCGCCGCGCTGGAGAGCGACGGCCGCTTCGTCTACCTGGCCCGCCCGGTGGGCGACGACGTGGCCGACCGGGTGCGGGCCCTCGACATCGACGGCGTGCTGCTCTACAAGGAACAGGCCCGCTTCAACCCTGCGGGCGACCTCGGCCGGTCCCTGCTCGGGCAGGTGAGCGTGGACGGGAACGGCCTGTCGGGTGTGGAGCAGGCCTACGACGACCAGCTCTCGGGCCAGCCCGGGCGGCTGCTGGTCGAGCGGGACCTCGCGGGGCGCACCATCCCGGCCGGCCGCCACCAGATCGACCCGGCGGTGCCCGGCGACGACCTGATCCTGACCGTGGACGGCAGCCTGCAGTACGCGGTGGAGAACATCCTCGCCGGCCAGGTGGCCACCACCGGCGCTCAGGGCGGCATGGCGGTGGTGAGCAACCCCGAGACCGGCGAGATCCTCGCCCTGGCCAACGTCCAGACCGACCCCACGACCGGGGTGGTGGGCAACACCGGCAACGACCTGGCCGTCACCTCCAACTACGAGCCCGGATCGGTCAACAAGCTCATCACCCTGGCCGGCGCCCTGGAGGAGGGCCTGGTCACGCCGGAAACGGTGGT
Organism: Actinomycetota bacterium; assembly: GCA_046734715.1. Lineage (GTDB taxonomy): Bacteria > Actinomycetota > Acidimicrobiia > Acidimicrobiales > VFJN01 > ZC4RG19. The sequence goes on from JBKPRV010000091.1 coordinate 967, forward strand.
GCAGGTGCCCAGCTCGCTGCGGGTGGCCGACCACACCTACACCGACCACCACCCAGGCAACCTGACCGTGACCGACATCCTGGCCAAGTCGTCCAACGTCGGCACCATCAAGCTGGCGCAGCGACTGGGAGCGACCAAGCTGGACGAGTACCTTCGACGCTTCGGGTTCGGCCGCTCGACCGGGCTCGGCCTGCCGCACGAGGAGAGCGGCCACGTGCCCAACGTCGACGACTGGTCGGGCACGTCCATCGGGTCCATCCCCATCGGCCAGGGGATCTCCGTCACCGCCATGCAGATGCTCTTCGCCTACAACGTCATCGCCAACGACGGCGTCTACGTTCCGCCGGCCCTGGTCCGGGCCACGGTGGACCAGGACGGCGAGCGCCATGCGGTGGACCCGGGCCGGTCCCACCGGGTGGTGTCCCCGACGACCGCTGCCCAGCTGCGTGGCATGCTCACCCAGGTGATCACCTCGGGCACGGGGCGGGCCGCCGCCATCGACGGCTACACCGCCGCCGGCAAGACCGGCACGGCCCGCAAGCCCCAGCCGGGCGGCGGCTACGAGGACGCTGCCGGCAACTACCACTACATCTCGACCTTCGCCGGCTTCCTGCCGGCCGAGGACCCCAAGCTGTCGATCATCGTGGTCATCGATGAGCCGACGACCTCGCCGTACGCGGCGCAGGTGGCGGCACCGGCGTTCGCCGAGATCGGCCGGCACGCGCTGCGCCAGCTGGGAGTCCCCCCGATCGGGACGACGGAGCTGGCGCCCCTGCTGGCCGAGCCGGAGCACGACCGGGTGCGGGCCACGCCCGCCGCGCCGGTGACGACCGCCCCGCCCAGCACCACCACGAGCGTCCCGGTCGACCCCACCACCAGCGTCCCGGTCGACCCCACCGCCACGACCGTGACCGATCCGAACGCGATCCCGCCCGACCCGGCGGCGGTGCCGCCCGATCAGGCCGCGCTGGAGCCACCCCTGCTGGACTGACCACCGTGCACCTCCGTCACCTCGCCGGCGCGGTCGAGGGCATCCGGGCCCGCCTCGCGGGCCCGGACCGCGACCCCGCCCTCACCGCCGTCGTCCACGACACGGGCGCGGTGCGGGAGGGCGCGCTGTTCTGCTGCGTCCGGGGCAGTCGGGTCGACGGCCACGACCTGGCACCCGCCGCTCAGGCCGCGGGCGCGGCCGCTGTGATGGTCGACCACGTGCTGGGCCTGGACCTGCCCCAGCTGGTGGTGGGCGACGTGCGGGCGGCCATGGGACCGGTGGCCGCGGCGTTCTGGGGGCATCCCTCCCGCTCGCTCACGGTGGTGGGCGTCACGGGCACGTCGGGCAAGACCACCATGACCCACCTGCTGGCCTCGGTGTTCGCCGCCGCCGGCCGGCCGTCCGCGGTGGTGGGGACGCTGTCGGGTGCCCGCACCACCCCCGAGGGCCCCGAGCTGCAGGCCCTGTTGGCCCGCCATCGCGACGAGGGCGTGGCCGCCGTGGCGATGGAGGTGTCGTCGCATGGGCTGGAGCTACACCGGGTGGACGCCACCCGGTTCGCGGCGACGGTCTTCACCAACCTGTCGCAGGACCATCTCGACTTCCATCCCACGATGGAGGACTACTTCGCGGCCAAGGCCCGCCTCTTCGTCCCCGCCTTCACCGATCACGCTGTCGTGTGCGTCGACGACACCTGGGGTCGCCGCCTGCTCGACGCCCTGGACGCCGCGGGCGAGCTGGTCCTGCACCCGTACGGCCTGGCCGACGCCGCCGACGTGGAGCTGGGCCCGGCCGGGGCGTCGTTCCGCTGGCGCGGTGAGCGGGTCGACCTGGCCCTGACCGGGCGGTTCAACGTGGCCAACGCGGTCGGGGCCGCCACCACCGCCGCAGCCCTGGGGGTGGAGCCGGAGGTGATCGCCGCCGGGCTGTCCGCCGCCCCCCCGGTGCCCGGGCGGTTCGAGACGGTGAGCGCGGGCCAGCCCTACACGGTGATCGTCGACTACTCGCACAAGCCCGACGCCCTCGAGCAGGCGCTGCGCGCCGCCCGCGAGTTGGTGAGCCATGATGGTCGCCTCACGGTGGTGTTCGGTTGCGGCGGAGACCGCGACACCGCCAAGCGCCCGGTCATGGGGGAGGTCGCCGTTCGCCTTGCCGACCTGGTCCTGCTCACGTCCGACAACCCTCGTTCGGAGGATCCGCTGGCCATCATCGACGACGTGCTCGCGGGCATGCCCGCCTCCTCGCCGGTCGAGATCGACCCCGACCGCGGCCGGGCCATCGAGTCGGCCGTGAACCGGGCGGGGCCGGGCGAGGTCGTGCTCATCGCGGGCAAGGGACACGAGACCACGCAGGTGATCGGCGACCGCACCATCCCCTTCGACGACCGTGCCGTCGCCCGCGCGGCCATCGAGCGCGCCCTGGCGACGAAAGGCCCCTGCTAAGTGGTCTCCCTCCTCATCGCCGGTGGCATCAGCCTGATCCTGTCGTTGCTCGGCACCCGCTACCTCATCGGCTGGCTGCGCGACCACCGGGTCGGCCAGCCGATCCACGAGGACGTCCCCGACGGCCACATCACCAAGGCCGGCACCCCCACCATGGGGGGCGTGGCCATCGTGGTGGCCGCGGTGGTGGGCTACTTCGCCGCGCACGTGCGCGGCGGCCTCGTGTTCACCCGGACCGGCGTGCTGGTCATGCTGGCCATCGCCGGCGCCGCCGTGGTGGGCGCGTTCGACGACTGGATCAAGGTCAGCCACGAGCGCAACCTGGGCCTGTCCAAGCGGGCCAAGATGGGTGGCCTGCTGCTGGTGGCGCTCGGCTTCGCGGTGGCCTGCGTGGCGTGGACCGATCAGGAGACCACGGTCAGCTTCACCCGCTGGGACCAGCCGGGCTGGAACCTCACGTCGGTGGGCTGGGTGGTGCTGGCGGTGCTGCTCATCGCGGGCACCACCAACGCGGTCAACCTCACCGACGGGCTGGACGGCCTGGCCGCCGGGTCCTCGATCTACGCCTTCATCACCATGACGGTGGTGGCGTTCTGGGCCTTCCGGCATCCCGAGGTGTACGAGGTCAACCACGCCCTCGACCTGGCGGTGATCAGCGCCGCCATGGTGGGGGGGATCACCGGGTTCCTGTGGTGGAACGCGCCCCCGGCCCAGGTGTTCATGGGCGACACCGGGGCCCTCGCCATCGGGGCCGGGCTGGCCACGCTGGCGCTCACCCTCAACGTGATGCTGCTCCTGCCCATCGTGGGGGCGCTGTTCGTGTGCGAGACGCTGTCGGTGATCGTGCAGGTGGGCAGCTTCCGGTTGTTCCACCGCCGGGTGTTCCGCATGGCTCCGGTCCACCACCACTTCGAGCTCGGGGGCTGGCCCGAGACCACGGTGATCATCCGCTTCTGGATCCTCGCCATCCTGTCCATGGCGGTGGCACTCGGCGTGTTCTACGCGGACTCCATCTCCGCCGGGGTCACGGGGTGACCGTCCCCCACCTGCGGGCGCCGGTCGGCGAGGCTGGTGCGATGCGGTCGCCCGGCGGAGATGCGCGCCTCCAGGAGCGGCGGTGAGCACCGCCACCGAGTCTCGGCCGCGCACCGCGCATGTGCCGGCGCCCGGTGCCATCGGGGCGCGGCTGTTCTGGGCCCTCGCCTTCCTGGTGGCGGTGTTCAACCTCCTGGGCCTGGTGATGGTGATGTCGGCGTCGTCGGTGGTGGCGCTCGACGAGTACGGGTCGTCCTGGTACTTCGTTTCGCGCCAGGCCGCCTGGGCGGCGGTCGGCACCGTGGCCCTGGTGGTGCTGGCCAAGCTCGACTACCACCGCTGGCGGCGGCACTCCGGGGCATTCGTGCTGGTGGCGCTGGCGCTGCTGGCCGTCGTGCTGCCGATCGGCACCGGCACCAACGGCGCCACCCGCTGGATCGGCGTCGGCCCGCTCACCTTCCAGCCGTCCGAGCTGGCCAAGCTGGCGCTGCTGGTGTGGGTGGCGGACCTGCTGGCCCGGCGCGCCGCCCACATGCACAACCCCCGGGCCACGCTGCGCCCGGTCATCGTGGTGCTGGCGGCCATGGCCACGCTGGTCATGCTGGAGCCGAACCTGGGCACGACCATCGTGCTGGCCGCCATCGCGCTGACCATCTGCTACGTGGGCGGCGCCCCGCTGGGCCCGCTGGCCCGGTGGGCGACCTTCGGGATCGGTGCCGCCACCGCCCTGGCGCTGGCCGCGCCCTACCGGCGGGCGCGGGTGCTGGCCTTCCTCGACCCGTGGGCCGACCCGATGGACAAGGGCTACCAGAACATCCAGTCCATGGTGGGCCTGGCCGAGGGCGGCTTCTGGGGCAAGGGGCTGGGCGCGGGCACGGCCAAGTGGGGCTTCCTGCCGCTGGCGCACTCCGACTTCATCTTCGCGGTGATCGGCGAGGAGCTGGGCCTGGTGGGCGCGGCCGCGGTGGTGGGGCTGTTCGTGCTGCTGGCCGTGGTGGGCATCCGCATCGCGCTGCACGCGCCCGACCGCTTCGGGCTGCTGCTGGCCGTCGGCATCACGTCGTGGTTCTGCATGCAGGCCTTCGTCAACATCGGGGCCGTCATCGGCATCCTGCCCATCACCGGCGTGCCGTTGCCGTTCATCAGCGCCGGCGGGTCGTCGCTCGTGTTCGGCATGGCCGCGGCCGGGCTGCTGCTGTCGGTCGCCCGCCAGGCGACCGACGCCCCCAAGGCCCGGCGGTGACCGCCGCGCATGCCCTCCAGTGCTACGCCCTCATCGCCGGGGGTGGCACCACCGGCCACGTCCAGCCCGCCCTGGCCATCGCCCGGGCGCTGGTGCACCGCGGCCACAAGCAGTCGTCCATCGAGCTGGTCGGCAGCGAGCGGGGCATCGAGGCCCGCCTGGTGCCCGAGGCCGGCTTCGAGCTCACGCTGCTGCCGGGCCGGGGGCTGCAGCGCAAGCTGAGCTGGCAGAACGTGAAGTCGCTGGGGGCGCTGGCGGTGGCCTTCGGCCGGGCCTGGCGGCTGGTGGGCCGGCGCCGGCCGCAGGTGGTGGTGTCGGTGGGCGGCTACGCCAGCGTGCCCTGCGCCCTGGCCGCGGTGCTGCGCCGCATCCCCGTCGTGGTGGCCGAGCAGAACGCCACCCCCGGAGCGGCCAACCGCCTCGTGGCGCGGTTCGCCAAGGCGTCGGCGGTGTCGTTCCCCGACACGCCGCTGCCCCGGGCGGTGGTCACCGGCAACCCGGTGCGGCCCGAGGTGCTGGCCATCGACCGGGCGCGGGACGGCGACGCGGCCCGCGCCAAGCTCGGCATCGAGCCGGGTCGCCGGCTGGTGCTCATCTTCGGCGGGTCGCTGGGGGCCCTGCGCATCAACCAGGCCGCGGTCGACGCCGCCCGGCGCTGGGCCGGGCGATCCGACCTGTACATCCGCCACGTGGTGGGCGAGCGCGACTGGGACGAGATCACGGCCGGTGGGCCGCCGGTGACATCCGCGGCGCCGCTGCACTACGTGGCGGTGCGCTACGACAACGACATGCCCACCTCGCTCGCCGCCGCGGCCGTTGCCGTGTGCCGGTCGGGCGCCAGCACCAGCTTCGAGCTGCTGGCCGCCGGCCTGCCCGCGGTGCTGGTCCCCTCGCCGTTCGTCACCGCCGACCACCAGACGGCGAACGCCCGTCACATGGCGACGACGGGGGCCGCGGTGGTGGTGCCCGACGCCGAGCTGACCGGCGCCCGCCTCGTGGACGAGGTCGAGGCCCTGCTGGCCGACCCCGCTCGGCTGGCGGGCATGTCCGCCGCGGCCCGGGCCGCAGCCCGGCCCACGGCCGCCGACGACATCGCCGCGCTGGTGGAGGCGAACGCTGATGCCTGAGGTTCTGGACCTGTCCCGACCCCGGCGCCTGCACGTGACCAACGTGGGCGGCGCGGGCATGAGCGCGGTGGCCACCCTGCTGGCCCAGAGCGGCCACCGGGTCAGCGGCCATGATCCGGCGGCCAGCACGCCGTTCCTGGACCTCCTCGCCGGCCTGGGCGTGACGGTGACCACCGGGCCCGACCGGCCCGCGCTGGACCCGGTGGTCGAGGCGGTGATCACCTCGACCGCCACCCCGGCCGACGACCCCGACGTGGTGGCCGCCCGGGAGCGGGGGACCACGGTCGCCCACCGGGCGGCGGCGCTGGCCGCGCTGTGCGCGGGGCGGGACACGGTGGCGGTGGCCGGGACCCACGGCAAGACCACCACCTCCGCCCTGCTGACGACCGTGCTGGCCGGCACCGGCCGAGACCCCGGCTGGGTGGTGGGCGCCCGCATCTCGCATCTCGGCCGCGGCGCGGCATGGGGCGGGGCCGGGCCGTTGGTGGTCGAGGCCGACGAGAGCGACGCCACCTTCCTCGCCTTGGGCGCCGGGACCGCGGTGGTGACCAACGTCGAGCCCGACCACCTGGAGAACTGGGGCGGGGAGGCGGCGCTGCGGGACGGGTTCCGCCGCTTCGTGGCCGCGGTGCCGGGCGCGACGGTGCTGTGCGCGGACGACGAGGGCTCGCGCCGGCTGGTCGAGGCCGCCGCCACTCCGCTGACCTACGGCCTCGCCGAGGGCGCCGACTACCGCGTGGTCGATCCCGCCCCGGCGGGCAGCGGCGTGCGCTTCACCCTGG
>JBKPRV010000092.1:0-5724 GCA_046734715.1 Actinomycetota bacterium
AGCCAAGCCGCCGCCCGCTGGGGCAGGTCCGGGGCCATGTCTGCGAAGAGCGGTGCCAGCAGCTCGTCCTCCGGCACGTGCGTCTCGAGGAAGCGGCGGACGAGGCGGGTGAGGGCGGGCAGACCGCCTGCCCATTCGAACAGCGTGGGCTCCGCCGAGGGCTGCGGATCCCGGAACCCGACGTCCCAGTGGCGGCCCGAACAGAAGGGCTTGTTCTGGGACTGCCCGCAACGACAGAGGCTGTAGTGCTCGAGGGAGGCGCCCTGGACACGCACTACTTCGTGGCCGTTCTCGTCGCTGAGCACGATGCCGCCGGTCACGCGGTAGGGGCCGTCCTTGGACGCCTCGATCGCCGGCTCCCGAACGGCTTGATCGACATAGTCCCGTGCCTCGCGCCCGTCGATGGCGAAGCTCAGGGCACCCGATGGGCAGTCGCGCACCGCCCGGATGAGCTCGTCCATCCGCGCGCCGCTCGGGCTCACGAAGCGGTCGCCGGCGGTGTGGAACGCCGAGACCAGCCGATCGGTGCAAAAGCCGGAGTGGGCGCAGATGCCCCGGTTGTCGAAAATCGTGAGCTGCTCGCCGACGTAGGTGTCGCGGCGGTCGGGGACGCGCGCGGGGTCCTTGGCGCCGCGGAACCCGATCTTTGCGTGCGTGCCGTCGCAGAACGGTTTCATTGCTGAGCCACCACACCGGCAGAACGCCATCTGGGGCCGCACCTCCATCCGTTCGCCCAGATGGGTGAAGACCTCGGTGGCGTTGGTCACGAGGTATGGCCCGTCGGCACCGACCTGGATGCCCTCTGACAATCGCTGTTGGAGCGTCTCCAAGTCGGCACGGAACCCAGCGGCAGCGTCACCTGAGACCGGCAGCTGAAGCGCCACGTCCTGCAGAGCGGCGGTGGCCTCAACGAGGGCAGACGGCGCCCCTGGACGGGCCCGCAGCCTGGTCGCGGCTGTCGCCAGCTGCATCAGTCGGTCGACGGTCGACGGCGCCGCCTTCCGCTCGCCCAAGGCTGGACTCTCCCCCGTCGCGCCCCCGGCGAGGAGGTCGTCGAGCGGCCGCGCCACGCTGTCCTCCAAGCGGTCGGCCGCGGTCGGGAGCTCATCCAGAGGATGCGCTCGCAGCTCGGCGATGACCGTGGCCACCTCGCTGCGCAGGCCCAGCAGCTCGGGGATGTCGGTCTCATTAGCCATTTCGCTCATGCCAGGGTCATCTTCGTTTGGCCTGACCATTGGGCGTCCCCTTCCGACAAGACGATGATGTCCGAGGATCCGGATCGAAACTGAGGGCAGATGACCCTCAGCGCCCTGCGCATGTCCTACTCGTGTAGGCGATGACAGCCCTTCGGACTCCGGGTCGGTCGTAGCCGCCGTTGTTTCGGTGTGCGGTCGCGCTCGGCGAGGTGGGTGCGAAGGATGGCGGTCAATGACCGCTCGGCGTAGGCGAGGGTTTCGCCGAACTGGCGAACGCTGCGGGCGGTGTGGGGGTGTAGGGACGGTCTGTTGCGGGCATTGGGGTTTCCGTGTCCTTGGGATCGCATAACGAATCAGTCGGCCGAGGCGCCGGTGGGCTCGGGCTCGCGGACGGCGGGCGCAGGTTCGCGTTCGTCCTCGTCCTCTGGCAGCGGTTCGGCGTGCCCCTCGACGTCGAGGTTGGGCAGGATGCGGTCCAGCCAGCGGGGCAGCCACCAGTTGCGGTCGCCCAGCAGCTCCATCGTGGCGGGCACGAGCAGCATGCGGACGATGGTGGCGTCGAGCAGGATCGCCGCCGCCAGGCCGGTGCCCATCAGCTTGAGCACCCGGTCGGTCTCGAGGATGAAGCTGCCGAAGACGAACACCATGATCGCCGCGGCCGCAGTGATGACTTTGGCGGTCGAGGCCAGGCCGTCGGCCACCGCGGTGCGGCTGTCGCCGGTGCGGATCCACTCCTCGCGGATGCGGGAGAGCAGGAACACCTCGTAGTCCATCGACAACCCGAAGACGATGGCGAACAGCATCATCGGGATCCACGGCTCGATGGGCGCCTGCTCGACACCCGTGATGTCGCTGAGCCAGCCCCACTGGAACAGGGCGACGACGATGCCGTAGGCCGCGGCGATCGACAGCATGTTCATGATCACGGCCTTGAGCGGGACGAGCAGCGACCGGAACACGACCATGAGCAGCAGGAACGATAGGCCCAGCACTGCGGCGAAGAAGTACGGCGTGCGCGAGGCCAAGTAGTCGGTGAAGTCGATGTTGACTGCGACGTTCCCGGTCACCGCCACCTGAGTGCCGATCTCGTCCTCGACCGGGGGCAGGACGTCGTCGCGGAGGCGCTCGACGAGCTGGGTAGTCTGCTTGTCCTGGGGGCCGCTCTTGGGGGCCACCTGCCAGATGACCGCAGTCCCGTCGTCGTTGACGTGTGCCGGCGAGGCCAGGGCCACGTCGGGGTCGGCCGCCACCGCGCCGGTGACCGCGGCGAGGTCGTCGGCGTCGGTGCCATCGGGCAGCTCGGCGGCGAGCAGCAGCTGGCCGTTGAAGCCCGGACCGAAGCCGGCGACGAGCAGGTCGTAGGCCTGCTTGGTCGTGGTGTCCTCGGGGGAGTTCGACTCGTCGGAGTTGCCGAGGCGCAGCCCGAGCACCGGAACGGCGAGGAACAGGAGGATCGCCGCGCCCGCGAGCGCCGACGTCCACGGCCGGTGCTTGATGACCCGGCTCCACCGGTAGGCGGTGGTTTGGCGGCGGGGCTTCGGCGGCCGGCGCTTCACCTCGCGCTTGAGGGCGGGGACGAAGAACCCGGCGATGATCGTGATCAGCGCCAGCCCGAAGCCGAGGCCGGCCAGCGGCCCGACGCCCAGGCCCGCGCCCAGCAGGCCAATGGCGGCGAACCCGGCGGCGATCAGCCCGCGCCACCGCGTGAGCTCGATCCTCGTGCCCGCGAAGCCAAGCAGCGCCGGCAGCAGCGTCAGCGACGCCGCCAGCGTGATGGCGACGACCAAGGCGGCACCAAGGGCGAGGCCGTTCACGAACGTCACCCGGACGATGAGCAGGCCGAGCAACGAGATGACCACGGTGGTGCCGGCGAACAGAACCGAGCGACCCGCCGTGTCCATGGCGATGGCGACCGACTCGCGCACCGTGTGGCCCGCGTGCAGCTGCTCGCGGTACCGGGTGACGATCAGCAACGCATAGTCGATGCCGACGCCGAGGCCGATCATGAGGCCGATGAACGTGGCGGTCTCGGGCACCGTCGCCACGTGGCTCAGCGCGGTCAGGATGGCGGTGCCGATGCCGATGCCGAACAGGGCGACGCCGACGGGCAGGCCCATGGCCAGCACCGAGCCGAACGCCAGGATCAGGATCACGATCGCGCAGGCGATGCCCAGCGCCTCGGACGACGGCTGCTCGAACTCGCCGAAGATGAACCCGCCCATCTCGATGCGCAGGCCCTCGATGTCGGGCGCGTCATCGAGGATCTCGTCGCGGATCTCGCCGGCCCGCGTGAAGTCGATGTCCTCGGGCAACTCGACCTCGGCGTAAGCGATCTGCCCGGCATCGGGGCCCTCGGACGCGATCTGCCGGCTGCCCTCTTCGCTGTAGGGGCTGATGACGCGCTTGACGTCGGCGATCTCGGCCGTCTTGTCGAACAGCTCCTGCATCTGCTGCTCGACCCCGGGGTCGTCGACCCCCTGGGGCGCTTGGAAGACGATGGTGCCATTGACGCCGGTGCCCTCGCCGCCGAAGTGCTCGTCGAGGATGTCGAAACCGGTACGGGACTCGGAGTCGGGGAGGTTGAACTCATCGCGGAACGAGTTGCCGGCGCTCTGGAGCGCGCCGCCGATCAAGAACGCCGCGATCCACAGCCCGAGAACGAGCCGTCTGTGGTCGTGGCACCAATTGCTGAGGCGGGAGAACACGAAAACCCCCCTGCGGGAAAGTCGCTGGCGAGATCCGGGGACGCCTGGTCAGATGACCGGGCGTCGGTGATCTCATCGGTCGTGGAGGACGACGAACGGGTTGCCCCGAAATTCGACGGCGACGCGGGGAACGTGCCGCCGAAGGGTTCGCGCGAACCCATTCATTAGCGCGACCCGGAGGTCGAGGGAACTGAATATGAGGCTCGAGTCGGTGGCGGTCCCGGTGAGCGATCCCGACGCCTCAATCGCGTCCTGCCGCGACAAGGCGGGCTTCGCCCTCGACCACGATCACAAGCTCAGTATCGAGCTCCGGTCGGCGCCCGCCACGTTCGCGTGATCCGCAAGGCCCGCGAAGGACTCGCCAGCCTGCTCGGCGACACGGGCGTCAAGGTCTACGCGCCCATCATCCGCGAGTCCGTCGTCGCCGGCATCGAAGGCACGCGCAACATGGGCCGCCTCGCCCACGAATACGAACAGATCGCAGCGAGCGCCGCGCCCTGGTGGCGACGCCAGCGAGCCGACGACGACGACTCCGAACCTGTCTCCAAGGCCGCCGGCGGGCTGGCCCAGGACTACCAGGACCTGACCGACGCGGTCATGCATGACTACATCGAACACCTCAGTTCGCGAGCCGGGCAGATGTAGTGGTGACTGACCCACGAGCACGCATCGCAACCGGTCTACGCGGACTGTCGGCGCCGCCACCCCCTCGGACCACCGGGCGCCTCGCACCGCCCCCCGCTCCCGACCAGCCGAATCCGCCAGACGCCGAGCTCGACAACGGCCACGCAATCAAGAACCCTCCTCCCAAAGCTCAACGGCGCGGGGGACCAGGTCCGACACCGGCACGGCACCGGTCACGTACGGCAACCCCCTCCGATGGTCGCCCCGGGAGGCTCGTCGGGAACAAGCGCGCGCTCGTCGCACAACTCCCGGCCAGAGTTCGCGAGGCCCTCGACGCAGAGGTCGCGCAACTTCAAACGACCAAGGGCGTCGTCATCATGCGGGCCCTCCGCGACCAGCCCACCGGCTCACCTCACCAGCCGACGTGCCCACTGGGCCCGACGGACCGTTCCCGCCCGAGCGGCCTCTCGGACGCAGGCGAACGGTGACCCACCGCGTCCCCACCACCTACACCGTCTGGCCCGACGAGTGCGACGCCATCGTCCACGTCGCGAAGCAGCTCGGCGCCAACCTCTCACAACTCGTCACCGACGCCCTCATCCTCCGCTACGACATCCACCTCGACAGCACGAGCAGCCAACCCAGCCAATAGCGCACAGCGTCTACGCCGGAACCCAGATCAGACCTGCGCGGAAGCGAGCGCAATCACCACCAGCCGTACCAGAAGTCGGACACCGCAGCGTCCACGACCGCGTTTGGTGCTACCCGTACGGGCTCGTCTCCCCGCGCGTTCGGGGACACTCGGTCGCCATGAGCTCCGAGCAGCCCGAATCTGGCGCCTCGGTGGCCTGTCGTGACGCTGTCGGCGCGCAGATCAGCGCGTCGGATCGGTTTCATCGCCGCTGCGCGTCGTCGAGGCTCCGGTTCGGGCTGCTGTAAAGACGCTCTGCTAGCAGGCCTTCACCTTCCCGAACGACGGGCGCTGAGTCGGCGCGGCTCGCTCGAGTTCGTCGTGCGGCCCAGGTCAGCCTCCGACTTCTTCCTCGTCCTCTTCCTCAAGAGCGCCCTCGGTGGGCCTGCTTTTCAGCTCCCCTACAGCGGGCTCGAGGGCGGACACGAGTCGGGCCGTTGTCTCGACGAGGGCGGTTTGAAGCGCGGGCCACTCGTCGCGGTCCAAGTAGCCACCCTCTCCAACACCC
>JBKPRV010000093.1:0-9787 GCA_046734715.1 Actinomycetota bacterium
TCGGAGATGTGTATAAGAGACAGCGTCGAGCCCGGTCCCCGTGCCGGCGCTGTCGTAGCTGTCGTCGATCCCGTCGCGGTCGGCGTCGAGCCCGGTCCCCGTGCCGGCGCTGTCGTAGCTGTCGTCGATCCCGTCGCGGTCGGCGTCGAGCCCGGTGCCGCCACCGCCGGCGCCGCTGTCGAAGTCGTCGTCGATGCCGTCGCCGTCGGCGTCGTCGAAGTCGTCAGCGACCTCGGCGAAGCCGGCGTCGAGCCCGGAGCCGCCGGTCTGCCCGTCGCTGCCATCGGCCGCCTCGAGCTGGTCGTCGGCCGTGGTGCCGGCGTCGCCGGCCTCGGGCCCCACGGCCGCCGGCGCCGGGGGGCCGTCATCGGCCTCACCCTGACCGAAGGAGAGCGAGGGCTCGGCCTCGACATCGCCGGGGGCCCCGAGGTCCGGCCCGGGGTCCGGCTCGGGCGGTGGCTCCACGCCGTTGTCGCTGTCGAAGTCGGCGGTCACCGCCCCGAAGGCGTCGCCCTCGGGGGTGGACGCCGCGGCCCACGCCGCCTGGGCCTGATCAGGGGGCAGGGTGTCGGCCACCAGCCCGAAGGCTTCCGACAGGTCGGCCGGGTCCACATCGTCGTAGCCGAAACGCCCCAGGTACGCGGATGGGTCTGCGTTGTAGGCGGCCTGTTCCGCCGGATCGAGCATCACGCCGCGCAGCACGTCGAGCAGTGACATGCCGTCCATCCTGTCCTCCCGAGTCACTTCGCGCCCCGGTGGCGGCCGGGGACACCTTCACGCTACGGGGGAGTCGCTCGGGGGACATCGGGGAACACCCCTAGTGCGCCCCGATCGTGGGGAAACCGCCGATTGTTTGACAGTCGGCTCGCAATGCCTTTCAACTGTCGCCGATGTCCACGTCGCTCGTCATCGTCGAGTCGCCGGCCAAGGCGCGCACGATCGCCCGGTACCTGGGCGACGACTTCGTGGTCGAGGCGTCCATCGGCGCCGTCCGGGACCTCGAGCCCAAGGGCCTGGCGGTGGACATCGACGACGGGTTCAAGCCGACCTACGTGGTCCCGCCCACCCGCCGCGACGTGGTCAAACGCCTGAAGGCCGCGCTCAAGCACGCGGACCAGCTCTATCTCGCCACCGATGAGGACCGCGAGGGCGAGGCCATCGCCTGGCACCTGACCGAGGTGCTCAAGCCCGCGGTGCCCACTCGGCGCATGGTGTTCCACGAGATCACCCGGCATGCAATCGAAGATGCCGTCTCGAACTCCCGGGACATCCACGCCGGGCTGGTCGACGCCCAGGAAGCCCGGCGCATCGTCGACCGGCTGTTCGGCTACCCGGTGTCCGAGGTGCTGTGGCGCAAGGTGTCCACCGGGCTGTCCGCCGGGCGGGTGCAGAGCCCGGCCATCCGCCTGGTGGTCCAGCGGGAGAAGGAGCGCATGGCGTTCGTCCCCGCCGGCTACTGGGACCTGGTGGCCGCGTTCGGCACGTCGCCGGCGTTCTCGGCCACGCTGGTGGGCCTCGACGGCACCCGGGTCGCCACCGGCAAGGACTTCGACAACCAGGGCCGGGTCACCCGCGACGACGTGGTCGTGGTGGACGAGACCGCGGCCCGGGGCCTGGTCACGGCGCTGGACGGCTCGACGTTCTCCGTCTCCAGTGTCGACGAGCGCCCCTACCGCAGCTCGCCCAAGGCCCCGTTCATCACCTCCACCCTCCAGCAGGAGGGCGGGCGCAAGCTGGGGCTCACCTCTCGCCAGGTCATGCAGGCTGCCCAGGCGCTGTACGAGGGCGGCTACATCACCTATATGCGGACCGACTCGGTCACGCTGTCGGAGGAGGCGCTGGGCGCGGCCCGATCCCAGGTGCGGGAGCTGTACGGCGAGAGGTTCCTGCCCGACGGCCCCCGCGTCTACCGCAGCACGGTCAAGAACGCCCAGGAGGCACACGAGGCCATCCGGCCCGCGGGCGACCGCTGGCGCACGCCCGACCAGCTCCAGGGCGAGCTGCGCAGCGTCGACCAGCGCCGCCTCTACGACCTCATCTGGAAGCGGACGCTGGCGTCGCAGATGGCCGACGCCCTGGGCAAGACCGTGTCGGTGCGCATCGCGGCCCCGCTGGCCCACGACGGGGCCGACGCCCCCACCACCACCGAGTGGGCGGCGTCGGGGCGGACCATCACGTTCCCCGGCTACCTGAGGGTCTACGTGGAGGGCTCGGACGACCCCGAGGCCGACCTCGACGACCGCGAGCGCCTGCTGCCCGACCTCGCCGAGGGTCAGGTGCTGCCCGATCCGGCCGTCGACCCGGTCGGCCACACCACCCAGCCGCCGGCCCGCTTCACCGAGGCCTCGCTGGTCAAGCGGCTGGAGGAGCTGGGCATCGGCCGCCCCTCCACCTGGGCGTCGATCATGCAGACGATCCAGGAGCGGGGCTACGTGTGGAAGAAGGGCCAGGCGCTGGTGCCGACGTGGTCGGCCTTCGCCGTGGTCCAGCTGCTGGAGGGCCACTTCGCCGAGGAGGTCGACTACACCTTCACGGCCCGGATGGAGAACCAGCTCGACGAGATCGCCACCGGGTCGCGGGACCGGGTGCCGTTCCTGCACGCCTTCTGGTTCGGCAACGGCAGCGAGGGCCTCACCACGCTCATCGACCACGCCATGGCCAATGCCGACCCGGCGGTCGTCAACGCCATCCCCCTGGGCAAGGACCCCGACGGTGAGCTGGTCGTGGTGCGCAACGGGCGCTACGGCCCCTACGTCAAGCGGGGCGAGGACACAGTGTCGGTGCCCTCGGACGTGCCGCCCGACGAGCTGACCGTGGCCCGGGCCCTGGAGCTGCTGGCCGCGCCCAAGGGCGACGAGCCGCTCGGCACCGACCCCGCCTCGGGCCTGCCGGTGTACGTGAAGTCGGGGCGGTTCGGGCCGTATGTCCAGCTGGGGGACGCCGAGACGCTCCCGGCCGGCGCCAGGCCCAAGATGGGGTCGCTGTTCAAGACGATGGATCCCGCGACCATCGACCTCGCCACCGCGGTGAGGTTGCTGAGCCTGCCTCGCACCGTCGGCGTCGATCCGGCCAGCGGGGAGGAGATCGTCGCCCTCAACGGGCGCTACGGCCCCTACGTCAAGCGCGCCGACGACACCCGCAACCTGGGCTCCGAGGAGGACCTGTTCACGGTCACCGTGGAAGACGCGGTGCGCCTGTTCGCCGAGCCCAAGCGCCGCGGGCGGGCGGCGGCGGCCGCCCCGCTGCGGGAGCTGGGGCCGGACCCGGTCTCGGGCAAGCCGATGATGATCAAGGACGGCCGCTACGGGCCTTACGTCACCGACGGCGACACCAACGCATCGCTGCGGGAGCGCGACGGCGACACCGTCGAGGGCCTCACCCCGGATCGGGCCGCGGAGCTGCTGCAGGCCCGCCGGGATGCGGGGCCGTCGACCCGGGGCCGCAAGCGGGCGCCCGCCAAGAAGGCGGCGGCCAAGAAGGCGGCGGCGAAGCAGACCACGGCCAAGAAGGCGGCGGCCAAGAAGGCGGCGGCGAAGAAGGCCACGGCCAAGAAGGCGGCGGCCAAGAAGTCCGCGTCGTAGCCGCGTGGCCCGGTTCATCGTCTTCGAGGGGGGCGAGGCCAGCGGCAAGTCGACCCAGTCGGCCCGCCTGGCGGCCCGCATCGGGGCGGTCCACACCCGGGAGCCGGGCGGGACGGCCATCGGCGGCGCCCTGCGCTCGCTGCTGCTCGACGTCCGCACCGCCGATCTCGACGGCCGGGCGGAGGCCCTGCTCATGGCGGCCGACCGGGCCCAGCACGTGGCCGAGGTGGTGCGGCCGGCGCTGGCCGCGGGTCGTCACGTGGTGTCGGACCGCTACATCGGCTCCAGCCTGGCCTACCAGGGCCATGGCCGAGGGCTGCCGGTGGTCGAGCTGCGGCGCCTGTCCGACTGGGCGACCGACGGCCTGTGGCCGGACCTCGTGGTCCTGCTGGAGGTGCCGGCCACGGTGGCCATGTCCCGCCTCGGCGCCACGCCGGACCGGATGGAGGCAGCGGGCGAGGAGTTCCATGACCGGGTCGCCCGCGGCTACCGGGCGCTGGCCGCCACCGAGGCCGACCGCTGGGCGGTGGTCGACGGCACGGCGTCGCCGGAACACGTCGCGGCCGCCGTCTGGCGCGCGGTGATCGAGCGGCTGCCGGACCTGGCCGACTCGGCCGCCGACGCGGGTGCGGAGGCCGAGCTGCGGTGAGCGAGCTTGTCGAGCGAACCAGAAGCACAGTGCGTTACTCGGCCCTGTGGGCCGAGCGCTCAGTGCGCGCAGCCCGAAGGGTGCGCCGATGAGTGACACTGCGGTGCCGGCCGATCCCGCGCTGGCGGACGATCCATGGCGGGAGGTGGTGGGCCAGCCGGCCGCCGTCCGCCAGCTCACGGCGGCGGCGCGGTCGCCGGTGCACGCGTATCTCCTGGTGGGGCCGGCGGGTGCGGGCAAGCGGGCGCTGGCGCGGGCCTTCGCCGCGACGGTCCTGTCCTCCGGGGCGGCGCCGGGCAGCGACGAGTGGCACCGCCACGTGCGGCTGGCGCTGGCCGAGCAGCATCCGGACCTGCGGGTGGTCGAGCCCGAGGGCAACACGTTCCGCAAGGGCGACGCCGAGCGGGTGGTGCGCCACGCCACGCTGGCGCCCATCGAGGGTGAGCACAAGGTCATCGTGGCCGGTGGCTGCGAGGCCATGGAGGACGAGGCGGCCGGCTACCTGCTCAAGATCATCGAGGAGCCGCCGGCGTCGACCATCTTCGTGCTGCTCGCCACCGAGGTCGTGCCCGAGCTGGTCACCATCGCCAGCCGGTGCGTGCGGGTCGAGGTGTTCGCCCTCGCCGCCGAAGTGGTGGTCGAGGCGCTGGTGGCGTCGGGCGTGTCGCCTTCGGTCGCCGCTACCGCCGCCGCGGCTGCCGGCGGCGACCTGGACCGGGCCCGCACCCTCGCCACCGACGACCGGCTGGCCTTGCGCCACCAGGCGTGGCGGGACCTGCCCCGGCGCCTCGACGGCACCGGGCACCGGGCCGCGGAGGTGGTGGCCGAGCTGCAGTCGATGATCGGCGAGGCCCTGGGCCCGCTGCAGGCCCGGCAGGCGGAAGAGGCCGCGGCGTTGGACGAGCAGATCGAGCGCTTCGGGCTGCGGGGCGCGGGCAAGCGGGACCTGGAGGCGCGTCACAAGCGTGAGGTGCGGCGATTCCGCACGGCCGAGCTGCGGTTCGGGCTGGCCACGCTGGCGGCGGCCTACCGCGACGCGCTGGTCGCCGCCGGCTCGGC
Organism: Actinomycetota bacterium; assembly: GCA_046734715.1. Taxonomy (GTDB): domain Bacteria; phylum Actinomycetota; class Acidimicrobiia; order Acidimicrobiales; family VFJN01; genus ZC4RG19. The sequence continues at coordinate 5,290 of JBKPRV010000093.1, forward strand.
CCGGCGTGACCTGGTCGACGCCACCGTTCGCATCGACGCGGCCGCGGTGGCGCTGCAGCGCTACCCCAACGAGACGCTGTTGCTGCAGGCCCTGGTGGCCCACCTGCCGTCGGTTTAGCGCTGGGCCGTCGGGACGAAGCGCCACCCGGCGCCACCGGCTTCGTCGTCGGTGGCGGCGAGCGTGCCGGCGGGGCTGGTGGGGAAGTGGGTCCCGAACACCAGCGCACCGGCGTCCGCCGCCTCGGCCAGGACGCGTCGCCGAGTCGCCCGGGCGGCCACGGCGTCCGCGTCGCTCACGAAGTTGAGCTCGAGCTCGGAGCACTGGATCGGATGGTGGAGGATGTCGCCGGTGATCAGCGCGAGGCGCTCGCCGCCGCCGTCCAGCCACAGCGATGCGTGGCCTGGCGTGTGCCCGGGGGTGGGGACCAGCCGGAGGCCGCCGCCGAGGTCGGCGTCCGCGTCGATGGTCTCGGCCAGCCCGGCGGTGAAGATCGGCTCGATCGAGTCGCCCCGGACGGCGGCCGCGTCGGCGTTCGTGTCCGCCGCCTGCGCCTCCACCTCGGCCCCCACGTAGAGGTGGCGCGCCCGCGTGAAGGTCGGCGCCCAGCGCCCGCCGTCCCGGTGCGTGTCCCAGCCGACGTGGTCGAGGTGCAGGTGGGTGTGGACCACGAGGTCGACTTCGTCGGGGTCGAAGCCGGCTCCACGGAAGCGCTCCATGAACGGCCAGTCCTGCTGGTTCCAGAACGGGAGCGAGCGGTCCCGGCCGTTGCCCACGCACGGGTCGACCACCACGGTGCGCCCGCCGGCCTCGATCACGAACGCCTGCACGCGCAGCCCGAGCCGTCCCTCGTCGTCGGCGAAGTGGGGCGCCAGCCACGGGTGGCGGAGCGCTACGGCCTCGTCGGCGTCGGGGAAGAAGAAGCTGGGCGGGATGCCGTCGGTTTGCGCCTCCACGACGCTGGTCACCCGCGCCGATCCGACCTCCCAGCGATGGGTCGCCTCGCTCATGAGCCGCATCCTAGACGACCGGTCTACCTAGCCGGCGAGCGGTAGGGTCGGCGGCCATGGCCGACCTGCGTTCCCGCATCGACGACCTGTGGCAGCGCCGCGACGAGGTCCCCTCGGACGACCCCGAGGCCGTCGCCGCCGTCCACGAGGCGATCGATCTGCTCGACCGGGGGGAGGCCCGGGTCGCGGAGGTGGTCGACGGGGAGGTCGTGGTCCACGAGTGGCTCAAGCAGGCGATCCTGCTGCTGTTCCGCCAGGCCCGGATGGTCACGCACGAGCTGGGCCCGTTCGAGTTCGCCGACAAGATCCCGCTCAAGTCGGGCTACGAGGCCGCCGGGGTCCGGGTCGTGCCGGGCGCGTCGGCCCGGTGGGGCTCGTTCCTCGACCGGGGCACGATCCTGATGCCGAGCTACGTCAACATCGGCGCCCGCGTGGGCGCCCGGTCGATGGTGGACACGTGGGCCACGGTCGGCTCGTGCGCCCAGATCGGCGCGGACGTGCACCTTTCGGGCGGCGTAGGCATCGGCGGCGTCCTGGAGCCTCCGCAGGCCGCCCCGGTGGTGGTGGAGGACGGCGCCTTCATCGGCAGCCGCGCCATGGTCACGGAGGGCGCCCGGGTCGGCCAGGGCGCCATGCTGGGCGCGGGCGTGGTCCTCAACCCGTCGATCCCGGTCATCGACGGCGACACCGGCGAGGAAGTCTCCCGAGGCGTGGTCCCCCCGTGGTGCCTGGTCATCAACGCCACCCGCCCCAAGGAGCTGCCGGGCGGCACCTTCGGCTTCCCCTGCGCCCTCATCCTCAAGCGCTTCGCCGAGGGCGAGCGGCACGACAAGGCCGCCCTGAACACCATCCTCCGCGAGCACGGCGTGGCCACCTGACCTCGGTCAGGACCCACGGGCATCCCTCGGCACATAAGCCGCCCCGGCGGCCCCGTGTACGTCGTATGACGGCTGCGCTACGGATCGCGATCGAGTCAGGACCCGCGTACCATCGCGCTTGCCGCTCGGCTAGCTTGTCGCTCCCGGCCGACCGGCCGGGCGGTTCGGGCGGCGAGGGTGTCGCGCGCCCGGGTGGCGAAAGGGATGGGGACATGGGCCGAACGCGCCAGTTCGCTTTCTTACGTGCAGCCGTGGCGGTAGGAGTCCTGGCCGCCGTGCTGGCGATAGGGACCGGCCCGGCGGGTCCGGCATCGGCGCAGGTCGTCGATCCCTTCGGGGACTTCACCGGCGTGACGCCGGCCCGGATCCTCGACACCCGCAGCGGCGTCGGCCAGCCCGGACCGGGGCCGGTCGGGCCCGGGTCGTCGATCAACGTGCAGGTCGCCGGTCAGGGCGGCGTCCCGGCCACCGGGGTGCAGGCGGTGGTGCTCAACGTGACCGCCGTGTCCCCGACGGGCCTGAGCTTCCTGACCGTGTGGCCCACCGGGCTGGCCCGCCCCGAGGTGTCGAACCTCAACGTGGTCCCCGGCCAGACCGTGCCGAACGCGGTGACAGTCGGCCTCGGCGCCGGCGGCCAGGTCAGCGTGTTCAACGCCACGGGGGCGACCCACGTCCTGTTCGACGTCGTCGGGTACTACGCCGACGAGACCGGGCCGGTCGGGTCGCGGTTCATCAACACGCCGCCGTCCCGACTGTTCGACACCCGCATCGGCCTCGGCGGAGTGCCCGCCGCGCCGATCGGCCCTGGCGGCACCCTCAGCTTCGATGTGACGGGCCAGAACGGGGTCCCGGCGACCGGCGTCACCGGCATCGTGATGAACGTCACCGTGACCGCCCCGACCGGTGCCGGCGGCTGGCTCGGCGTCTTCCCGAACGACGTGGCCCGGCCCGAGGTCTCCAGCCTCAACTTCGCGCCCGGCCAGACCGTGGCCAACCTGGTGACGGTCCGAGTCCCGGCGAGCGGCGTGATCAACTTCTTCAACGCCACCGGCTCGACGCACCTGCTGGCCGACGTGGTCGGCTACTACACGACCGGGGTCACCACGGAGGAAGGCCGGTTCGTCGCACTCGACCCCGGCAGGCTCTTCGACACCCGTACCGACTTCGGGCCGCTCTTCCCGGGCGACATCGTCGGCTTCTCGCTGATCGACCTGCCCCCGGAGATCGGTTCCCTGGTCACCAACGTCACGGCCACCCAGCCGACTGCGTTCGCGTGGCTGACGGTCTACCCCAACTTCGGCTGCGACCCGCCCAACGTCTCGACCCTGAACTTCGTCCCGGGCCAGACGGCTCCCAACATGGCGATCACGGAGATGTCCACCTTCGGTGGTTGCTTCGACGAGCCGGCGACCACGCTCTTCTACAACCCGGCCGGATTCACCCACGTCCTGTACGACCTGTTCGGTGTGTTCACCTCACCCAACGTCACACCGGTCGGGGCAGCCGCGCTGGCAGAGGACGGGATCACCACGTCGTCGTCTGACACGGCCACAGTGATCGGATCGGGCGAGCTCCGCCGGATCGACCGGTAGACCTCGACGCGGCGCCGGGCCGTTCCGCGCCCGGCGCCGCTCACGATGCGTGTCGGCGGCGGACGTACTCACGACGGATGAAGGCAGGGGCGTGAGGCAGGAGGAGCGCCTGGCGTTCCGGGTCCATCGCGAAGTAGCTGCCCTCAACCGTGCCGGTGCAGTTCTCGGCGCCGCACTCGCATGGCCACCACGATCCATCGCCAAAGGCGTTGAGGCGGTAGTCGATGGTGATCTCGGCGCCCTCGCTGATCGGCCGCCAGGCGAACACCTTGACGCCGTGGCGCATGGCGTTCGGGTCGCAAGAGTGGTTGAGATAGCAGCCAGGCGGCGTGAGCACGGCGAAGCGATCGAACCCGAGCTCGCAGAGGTGGGCCCTCTGCCACTCCGACGCAGCCGGAAGTTCGTTCGCCGTCAGCACACAGGCGTGCCGGCGCCGAAAATGAACTCACCTACGGCGAACGCACGGCGGGCGTACACGCCCCACCCCTTCGTTCCGGCGCTACGGACCTCGACGTCCCGGATCACACGAGCACAGTAAGTGCCGGCCGAGGAACCTAGGCCGCCCTGTCACCCCTCCCCAGGGATAGATCCGCCAACCATGTTCTGTGACCGCACCCGACCGCGGCCGGCGTCGGTGAGATGGACGTCTCGGTGGGGCGCCCGCTCGTGTGGATTGACCAGGCAGAACAAGGCACTCGGGGGTGCCTGAGCGGCACTGCTAGAGTGGCAGGTCCCGCCCGAGTAGCTCAGACGGCAGAGCAACGCACTCGTAATGCGTAGGTCAAGGGTTCGATTCCCTTCTCGGGCTCTCCGGTCGATGCCCAGGTCAGCGACCATGCGACCGGCGATCGGTCATCCCGGCTCCCCATCCGGATCGGACGCCATCGCGCGTCCATGGCGCCAGGGGCGCCCGTCCTCGGCCGAGCGGCATGCCATGATCGCGCCGCATGGCCGCCCTAGCACACGGGCTCCTTTCGCAATCGTCGCTGGGCTCTTCGCCGTTGCCGGAGCCATGTTCAG
>JBKPRV010000094.1:0-8735 GCA_046734715.1 Actinomycetota bacterium
GTGCACAAGAAGTACGCAGGGGGAAGGCTGCGAGGGCGGCGATCATGAGGCCCAAGCTGGGCGACGAGCCGCTGAGTTGGGTCCTGCGAGAGGCGCAGGCGGAGGCGGAGGCGGCGAGGCATGGCTACTTCGGGGTCGAGCATCTCCTGGCGGTCCTGGCCCGAGGGCGTTCTCGGCTTGTAGCCGAGGTCCTGGCCGACCACGGTGTGACCTACGCGCGGGCCCAGGATGCGGTCCGGGTGGTGGTTGGCTCCGGCCGGGGCGACGGCCCGGCGTGGGACGCCGCGGCGCTGCTCGGCACGCTGGGTATCGACCTCGACGAGGTCCGCCAGCGGGTGCAGGCGCGGTTCGGGCCGAACGCGATCGGCGAGCTGTATGCGAGCGCGGTGGGATGGACCGTGCGGCCACGGGGGCCGTTGTGCGGGCCGCAGGTGAGCCCGCAGTTCAAGCAGGCTGTCCACAACGCGGTCGGTCGGTGCTGGGACCGTGACAAGGTCCCGCCCCAGCTGGAGGAGCGCCTGTTGCTGGGGGCGCTCGACGTCGACAGCGCGGGTCTCCGGGGTGTGCTGGTCGAGTTGGATGTCTCGCCGAGTCACTTGCGCCAGAGCGTGGCTGCGGCGCTGAGGATCGCAAGCTGACCCGCCAGCCGATCCCCTCACTGCGGCTAGGAGGTTCATTGGATGACCGACTTCCCTGGAGGGTGGTGCCCGGCGAGCGATCTTGGTCGGGCCGTCACCGCGTTCCATCGCCACGCGTTCGCGGCGCTCCTGGCTGGTGAGGCGCCGTCAGTCGCGGAGGTGGTCGAGGCCGCCAGTCGAGACGCGGCCGGTGTCGCCGACGCGGTTTCCTGGCTGCAGGCTCACGGTCGGCTCGAACGCGATGGGGACATGCTCGTCGGCGCCCACGGGTTGACCCGACGCCCGACCGCCCACTCGGTCGTGATCGGCGAGCAGCGACTGCACGCCTGGTGTGCGTATGACGCGGTTGCCATCCCGGTCGCTCTGGGAGCGACCGCCCGAGCCACCACGTCGTGTCCGACATGTGTATGCGAGCTGGTCGTCGATATCGCCGACGGCCACCTTCCCGACGACTCGGCGTCGGCGCTGTGGATACCCCACGGACCTTGCGAGAACGTCATGAGGGACTTCTGCGTCCACGCCAACCTGTTCTGCGGCACCGAGCACCTCGACGCGTGGCGCAGCGCCGCCAGCGACCCACCAGGTGAAGTCGTCATGCTCGCCCGTGTCCCCACACTCGCCCGAAGCGGATGGGCCGACATCGCCACCCACCCGTGATCGATCCTCACGAAAACATCGCGGTCGTCCACTAACGTCGCTGTCACTGGCGAGGCATCCCCGCATCTGGCCGGGATGGCCCACGGCGACATCGGCCTACGCCCGGATTGGGAGACCCATGGTTGCGCAGTCGGCCCTATCTGTGCCCACGCGGCCCACTCCGAGCCGACCATCCGGCACCAATGGTTCCGGGATCGCCTTTCGCCTGTACCTGCTGGCGGTCTTCCTGATGCCCCTGCAACTCGAGCTGGATCAGTTTCGCGGTGTCGTCGAGAGCCGACTTCCTCCCGGTGACTTGGTGCTTGTCGCCGCGATCCTCCTCGCCCCAACGAGCCTGCGGCTGATACGGCATCCGCTCTTCCTGCTGCCCGTATTCCTGCCCGTCGTCCTCGCGTTCGGGATGTTGCTCGCCATCGTGCAGCGAGGTGATGTGACCCCTCATGCGCTACGCGTGAAGTTCCTCGGTGCGTTCATCCTGGTTGCATGGTGCATCGTCACCGCCGTATATGCCCGTGCGGGCCACGCGAGAAGGATCCTGCGCGTCTGGGTGCTCGGCATGGCGGTATGGGCCGTGGTTGCCTACATCGACTGGCGGGTCGTCGACTTCATCCCCTTCCTCAAGTTCGATGAGCCGACACGTTTTGGTGGGATGCAGTTTGACGTGAATAACGCAGGGGCGGCCTACGGCGTCGCAGTCATTGTGCTGTGGCGCATGGGTGGCGAGCTCTTCCGATCGACCCTGGCTCGGACCATCGCGCTCGCCATCTGTGCCGCCGCCCTGGCCCTCACGCTCTCGCGCGGTTCGTACGTGGCAGTCGCCGCGGCCGTGATCGTCGTGCTGGTGGTGACCAGGAGCACCGCCACGGACTTGGCGAAGTATGCAGGCTTCGTTCTGGCGGTGCTGGTGGTCGGGCTCGCCACCGGTTTCCTCGGCTCCGCGTTCCAGGACTTCGCCGATCGGCCGAACACCGTATCGGCGCGAGAGGATCTGACGACGGGGGCTCTGGACTCGTTCGCCGAGTCGGATGGGCTTGGCATCGGCCTCGGATCCCAGTTGGCCGACACCGACGCTCGGCTCGACGTGAGCCAACAGGGGGGTGGACAGCTCGTTCACAACACTGCGGTCTGGCTCCTGGTCGAGATGTCTGTGGTCGGTATCGGATACTTCGCCGCGATGGCGGTACTGCCCATTCAGGTAACGCTGAGGATGAGAGCCTTCGACCGCCAGCTGGCATTGGCTCTGCTCGGATCGCACATCGTGATGCTGGTTGCGTCTGTCGGCATCGAAGCGCTGTATCAGCGCCAGTGGTGGATGATCATTGGCTTGGCGATGGTGCGGCCGGGCGAGTCGATCCCGACCGAAGCTCCACGCGCGCCGACGCTCCCCTCGAGCGCTTGACGATCAAGATCTCAGCTAGCGAACTCACCCCTCTCGATATGGGGCTGACGGAGGTCGCTTACAGCCGAGGTCTCCTTTGCGAGAGGAGGTTCGGATGGACGAGCGGGAACAGCAGGGCAAGATCCGGCACCATCTAGCGGTTGGCTCGGCATCCGGAGCAGGTGTCGGGGAAGCGAGCGGTAACGCCGCCACGTCACCCACGCCCCGAACCAGGTCGCCATCGCCAAACCGAAGGCGCCGCCGTCGACCCCGGCCAGCTGGAGGCCGACTACTGCTGCCACCCAGGTCGCAAGGGTTCCAACGATTCGAGAGTCGAGCGTTTCCGCCGACGCATCCGCGATCATGAGGCCCACCGCGGGACCGCGCAGGAAGGCGAGCCCCAGGAAGCGTAAGAGGGTCGCGGTGAACAACGCCGCCGTAATGCCGTTGGCCGACAGCGCGAACGGACCGGAAGGCAACTCCAACGCCTCGACAGCGAGCAGACACCCTGCCCAGCCCAGGGTGATCGCCGACACTCCCGCGATCACCTGCAGCGGGATGCGCTTGTCCACCACGTGCACGCCCAATGCCCTGATCTGGTTCGGTATGGTGATCGCCCCCGCCGTTGTGTTGACGACGCTCAGCGGAGAGAAGACGACCACCGCCGCGGCGAGCGCGCCGGTCGCCTCGGTGCCGACGATGACCGTGGTCGCGATCAGAGGAACGATGAACACGCTGCGGCTGAGAAGTCCGGCGAAGCCGTATCGGACGGCCTGCGGGCCCGTCGCCTGCCAGAACACCCCGAGCTGGCGGCAGCCCCGAACCACGGCCACGCGTAGGAGCGGTGCCGCGCTGATGGTTCCCCCGGCCAGCCAGACAGCGAGATAGGCGGTGGGAGATAGTCGCCAAGGGCTGAGGGCGTCGACGAGCGCGACGCCGAGCACGACGGCGAGCCAGATCGAGTCCGCCCTCAGCACCCCGAGCTGATCGTGGCGGGCGAACCGCAGCCCGCGGAGCGTGTACTGCGAGACCAGACCGGGCGTGCCGAGTGCGACCAGGAGCAGTGCGAGCCCGAGCGGGCCGCCGACGACGACGCCGGCGATCGCGATCGGGACGCCCAAGGTCGCGCCAAGTACCAAGGCAGCGCCGGCCGTCCCGTCGCTGACAGACCGGCGGTATGTATCAGCGTGTTCACGCGATCCCTGGATGAGCGCTGCCGAACCTGTGGAGGCTTCGCCTATCGACACCATGACGAGACCGAGCTGGTACGCGATGGAGAACCGCCCGAACTCCGCGAGGTCACCTGACGAGAGCGCGAGCGCCGCGGCCGCGAAGTTCGTGATGCTCGCCGTTCCCTGCGCCGCGGCCGCGAGTAGCCACGCCCGCGAGGGCCGCGTCCTCCGAGCGAACTGTCCATCTTTCACGTTCTCCGAGCTCCATGCAGGATCGCTGCCCCCTTCGTCGACCACGACGTCGTCGGCCTGGTGCCGTTGGTGGCAACGGGCTGAGCGCCGCGGCTCGTGACGTGTGATGCGTTGCGCATCGACAGTGCGGACCGGAAGATCGCCAGGAACTCGTCAGCGGCCTTTTCCACCGACCACTCGGCACGGGTCAACTCGGCTCGGTGGGCACGTTCGGCGCTCGGTCGATCAAGAAGCGTCGACGTCGTCGCAGCAGCCACGACGCCGTGCACGGAGTCGCAGACCGCTCCCATGTTCAGCGATACCGCCTCGCTACCGCCGACGTCGGTGGTGAACACCGGCAAGCCTGTTGCCATGGCTTCAAGAATCACCAGACTGAACCCTTCTCCCCGAGAGGCAACCACAAGGCAGTCGGCCGCACCCATGAGGAATGGGATATCACGACGCCATCCGACAACCTCGACGCGACCTTTCCCTTCCCGGTCGACACGAGCTCGCTCGGGGCCGTCGCCGGCGAAGACCAGCCGGTGGCCCTCGGGCGCGCAATCATGCCAACACCGGGCCAGCGCAGCTTGGTTCTTGCGGTGGCTGAGCTCGCCGACGCAGAGGTGGATCCGCTCGTGCGCCGCCCAACCGTGAGCGGCGCGGATCTGCTGCCGCTCTTCGTCGTCCAGGGACCGGAACCCGGTGAGGTCGACGACGGGCCGCACCTGCGTACTGGACCGGCCTGGGGGAGCATCGTGCCCCTCGTGGCGGCTGAGCGTGAGGAGGAGATCGGTTCGGGGATCGAGCATCCGCTCGACGAGACGAACGATGCAGCCCCCCGCCACGGTTCGAGTGGAGAGGTGCCCCCAACCGTGCGGCTGGTAGATCAGCGGGACATCGAGGTGGCGCACTCGCGCGGCAACCCCCGCGAATGTCGCATGCGCATGGACGAGATCGATGCCCTTCGAGGCGATGAGCCATCTGATCTCCGCGGCGATCCGGTAGGCGTCGACCGGACGGCGACGCCACCGCCGGTAGGTGAGAGAGTCCGCCCAGGCGTCGAATGGCCACGGCTCGGTGCCTGCCCCCGCGTCGGCCGCCGCCGCCGCGAGTACATGCTGTTCGATTCCACGGTTTGCCAGCGCCCGTCCGAGGGCATCGACGTACGCCGGGACGCCTGCGATCCGCGGCTCCAGCACGTGCAGCACCCGCATGCCGATCGCTGGCTGCATGCCGGTTACCTTGGCCGCATCTGGGTGGGGGCCAACGAGCTCACGGTCTGGCCTTCCGAGTCGAATCGCTCAGTTCGGCAAGTTGGCGCTGCTCGATCTCGGATCAGGCGGATGACGGCCGGCGCCGCAGCACTTTCGCTCTCGGCCTTGTCGATCTTTCTGGTGTGGCCCACCAGTACGGCGAACGTCCACAGCACGATCGTCAGGTCGCGCCGGAACGTCAGATCACCGACGTACTCCTCATCCATGTGAACGTTGAGGTGGACGTAACCGTCGCGGTTCTCGGAGACCTGCCATGCGCCCGTCATGCCGGACCGGACCATGTGGCGGGGATGGTCGATGAGACCGAACGCCCCTGCGACCTCGGGCAGTTCGGGCCGCGGGCCAACCAGGCTCATGTCGCCCTTCAGGACGTTCCACAGCTGTGGCAACTCGTCGAGAGAGGAGCGACGGATGAATCTGCCGAAGGGCGTGTGGCGGAAGCTGTCGTCGGCTGCGTGGAACCCGCTCGCTCCAGCAACGTCGTCGGGCACAGCCGACTCGGGCAGCATCGAGCGGAACTTGTACATCGTGAACGGCCGGGCCCCGATGGTGAGCCGCACCTGGCGGAAGATGACGGGAGGCCCCATCGTCAGACGGACGCCCGCTGCGACCGCGAGCATGAGAGGCATCGTCAGCACGAGCAGGATCGCCGAACCGACGATGTCAACAGGACGCTTGACACACCTCCCGTATCGGGTCCGGCGACGCTCGGTCGGTTCGACGCCGGCCTGCGCGTGCGGTGTGCGAAGCGTCAGAGTTGGTGACGCACGCCGATTGGCGTAGCCGACCGGCCGCGTCGAGGCTGCATTCCCTCGTGTGCCGCCCACTTTGGCGCCCACTCTCTTCTCTGCGCTATGTGCGCGCGCCCCTTGCAGCGCTACCTGTCCGTCCCTGCGCTATGCGCGCGCCCCTTCCAGCGCTACCTGTCCGTCCACGGAGGGTTCGTTTACCCTCCGTTCATCCCAAACTCACCGTACGATCACGCCCACCGAGCCCGCAATGCCTGACTACGCATCTCACATTGCAGTTTCATGACGGCTCAGTTTGTGACGATTCGGTGACCGATGGGTGTCGCAGCTTCCTGGCGCTGTGTTCGCGTGGCATCCCGAGATAGAAGCGCCAGGTGACGAGTGAGATGCCTATACCGCGGATGAGGTAGGCGTACCTAACCTATATTTCTTAAAGGTCCTTGATATTGACCCTTTCTTAAGGGTCCTTGAGATTTCGTTTTCTTAACGGTCCTTGATATTTCGGTCCCGCATCTTGGGGTGGCAAATGAACAGGTGCTCATCGGTCCGTAGCCCATATCGACGGCGGATGTCCTCGTCGATGCCGGTCGCCCAGTCGACGCTCACGTCGAACCCCGAAGATCCAAGGCGGTCCCGGAGATCGGGTCCATACAGCCGTACGTGACCCCGTTCGCCGAACAGTCGCTCGCGTTCGACGGGATCGGTGATCGAAGGATCCTCGTGAGTCCGTCCCTCCATGCGGAGCGGAACACTGACGATGGCTACCCCGCCGGGCCGGAGCGACTGGCGCAGCTCGCTCATCACACGGAGGTCGTCGTCGACATGTTCGAGCACATGGGTGCAGAGCGCGACGTCGAAAGATCCGGGTCGGACCGGGAGGAACCTGGCGTCGCCGACCACGTCAGCGTGCCGGCCGTCCGATCGCAGGTCTATCCCCACGTGGGCGACGCCCGGGAGACTGCGCAGTCCCCTCGCGAGCGACGGCCAGGGGCCCACGTCGAGCACACGAACGGTCCCACCGCGGAGAAGCCCGTGCTCGTCCAGATGGAGCCAGAGGCGACGGTGGCGAGCCTTGGCGTTGCACCGCGGGCAGTAGCCGTCGCTGTTGGTGCGAACCGTGCCCCATCGACCGACGAAGCCCCGTAACGACCACCCGCAGCACGGGCACACATAGCGCCTTCCGGCGAAGACAACGCCGCGCAGGAGCAGCACCATCGCCTTCAGGGGCGCAGCACGGTGCCCCCGCAGCCGCCCTGCCGCCCGGTGTGGCAGCGAGGAGAGTTTCATGCCAGGGGCCTCCGGCCCAGCTGCTTCAGTCGGCGGATCGACGGGTGCCGCCGTATCAATCGATCGTGCACCCGCAGATAGGTCATCCGCCCTCGACCCGCGATGTGGTGGCGAGCTAGCGACACCAGACGGCGCGGGCTCCGATGGGCCCGTCCGAACGCAGCGGCTCCTCGCCCGCGGCTCGTGTCGACAAACGGAACGAGGGGATCTAGCGGTTCGACGATCGCATACCCGTGGTCGGACAGGAAGCGGTGGAGCACCGACCTGCCGAGGTCGACCCCATCGACGTCGAGATCTCTGGGCCAGGACGGGTCGACGATCTCCGCCGCAGCGGACACGAGTCGGGGGTCGCCACCGCGACGGCGATGGGTCAGACTCCGGTACAACTCGACGGCCGCCGCATTGCGTGGGTCCAGTTGGAAGATCCCTGTCGTGCCGAGCACCCGGGACCGGAGACATTCGCTGGCCCAGCTCGGGTCGATGAAGCGATCCCCGACGAAGCGGATCCCGAGGCACAACGGCCGGCCGTCGACGCGGACCGTGAACCCTCCGCCGACATCGGCTGGCAGGCAGAAGTCAGACCGCGCTCCCAGGATGGTGTGCAGGCTGTGGTAGTCGTCGCAGAGAAGTTGGACCCCGTGGGCGACATCCGACTCCTCCGATGTCCCCGCCGTTTGCAGCCTCGGGAGCACGACATAATCGATGGTCGCGTTGAGTGTGCGGTACATGTCGAGCTCGGACTTCCAGCCGTCAGAGCCGGTCACGTCCCGCGCGATCCGCTCAATCCGCCCGTTCCAGGTCGCACGCGGGCTCGCCCTGATCACGTCCGGCTCGCCCAGCAGCATCGCCAGGTCACGCTGGGTCTCGCGCGACGTCTCACCGCAGTGCACCCCGAGTCCCCGGCACCACTCGCGGTAGCGGAGCTTGGCGTCCAGAAAGTTTGCGTTCACCTGCCGTGGACCCCTGGAGGTCAGCCTCTCTCCGACAATGGGGTCCGGATCCCACAGCACCACAGCGAGGAACGGGCCAGCACCCTTGTTGAGGACGTGGTAGATACCCCTCACATCCAAGTCGGAGTAGAAGCGCTCGTAGTTCCTTTCGACTCGCTTCGGGGTCCATTCGACCTCGGTGACAGAGACGACGACGAAACGCCTCGCGAGATCCGCCAGGATCTCCGTCTCGTGACCACGTACCGCGTCCCACAGCACGAAGAGACCTGCTGCGGGATGCATGCCACGCCCACCCTGCTGACCGTCAGAGAGACCCGGGGCCACTACCCGTCCCTGCGCGCCGCGGTCGGAGCAACCGCTGCCCCATCTGCTTCGCCGCCAGCCACAGGTCGGCGA
>JBKPRV010000095.1:0-4189 GCA_046734715.1 Actinomycetota bacterium
GCCGCGCTGGCCTCCGAGCTGGCGACGTTGGCCGGCGGCGCGACCACGCTGGCCGACCGGGCCCTGGCCCTGGCGGCCTCGGGCGGGGCCGACGACCTGCGGCTGGCCGGCCACCTGGCCGAGCTCGCCGCGCAGGCCGCGCCCGACGACCCCGGGGTTCACCAGGTGCGGGCCGCGGTGTTCGCCCAGCGGGCCGGCGAGGAGCTGTCGACCATGTCGCGGGGCGTGTTCTCGTGGGCGGCCGACGAGTCCCAGGCCCGCCTGGGGGAGATGGGGGACTAGTTCGGCTCAGCGCCCGTCCGCGAGGGCGGCCGCGGCGCGTAGGTGGTCGACCAGGGCGGCGAGCGGTGTGGCGGCGTTGAGGCCGCTGGTGGAGGGCATGACGTAGACCGGCACGCCGGCCAGGCCATCGGGCTGAACCCCGGCCTGCGCCCGCCGGTCGACCGCGGCTCGCCAGCCGGCGAGGCCCACGAAGCACACCGCGCCCGGGCGCAACCACGCCACCAGGCGCTCGACCCGGGCCAGGCCGGCCCGGTACTCCTCGGTCCTCAGCTCGGCGGCGGCCACCGTGGCCCGCTTGACCAGGTCGGTCATGCCGAGGCCGTGATCGAGCAGCGCGCGGTCGGGGTCGCGGTCGACCGTGGCCAGGCCCGCGGCCCGCACGGCGGGCCAGAAGCGGTTGCCGGGCCGGGCGAAGCCGATCCCCGCGTCCGCCGCGTACAGGCTGGGATTGAGCCCGCACAGCAGCAGGCGCATCCCCGGGCCCACGGTGTCGGGCAGGGTGCGGGCCCGGGTGGCGCGGGCGGTGAGGCGGGCATGGCGATGGTCGCCCGGATCGGCCGGCGCCTCGTCCAGGGTGAACCCGGCCCCGACCAGCTGGTCGGTCAGCGGCTCGGGCCGCCACCAGGTGTAGTGGCGGCCGGGGAACTCGTCATCCTCGCCCGACCGCAGTTCGCCGTCGCCCGCGAACACGGTGAGGTCGAGGACGCCGCCGACACCCAGCGCCCGGTGCAGCCCGGCGAGAGCGAGGGGCAGCGCATCGCGGGGCAGATGCTGAAGGGACTTCGACGCCCACACTCCGGCGAGCGCGCCCGGCCGCAGCGGCAGCGCGCCGAGGTCGCACGCCACTCCCGGCGTCCCCGGGTGGCGGCGCCGGGCCTCGGCGACCATGGCCGGCGCCGCGTCCACCGCCACCACCGGGCCGCCGCGGGCCAGGTGTGGCAGGTAGTGGCCCGGCCCGCAGCCGAGGTCCAGGCGGACCCCGCCGGGCGGCAACCGGGACGCGAACTCCTCGGCCCGCCCGGCCGCGTCGGCCGAGCGGGCCTCGGCGTAGGCAACCGCGGACCGCTGGTACACCTCGACAGTGGTGCGGTCGATCACGTTCGGTTGTCTAGCTGGTCGGTCGGCTAGCGGGGCAAGCCGACGTCGGGCTTGCTGTAATCGCACACGCCGTCGGGGAAGATCTCCTCGAGGCGGGCCCGCTCGGCGTCCGTCGGCGTCCAATCGCCATAGACCTCGTGGTGCAGTGCCTTGGACACCGACCGGAGCTGGCACTTCCAGACGCCGCCGGCGATCGACCCGCCGGCCTCACGCCGGGACGTCGAGTAGATGGGGAAGCGCTGGGTGCAGGCGCCGTCGGGCCGGTCGTCCAGCACGCCGCTCCACACCCGCCGCCCGGAGGCGATGAGGTTGCCCGAGGTGTCGAAGCACGAGTCGACGGCACGGTCGGGCCGGTTGCGGGCCACGCTGCGGTCCGGGTGGGCGGCGATGTTGGCCATCCACTCGTCCATGACCTCGAACGCCATCGGGGTCTGGTCGAAGGCGACCGCGGGCCGGGCGTCGGTGAACCAGATCACCTGGTTGCCGGCGTCGCCGTCGGCGTTCAGCATGCGCTGCCGGGCCACGAAGGACTCCTGGCTGTGGTGCATGTCCAGCTCGTCCTCGAGGTAGTGGCGCCAGTCGATGACGGGGATGTCGATGTCGCCCTGGAACTCCATGCCCGAGGTGTAGGCCGCGTTCATGGCGTCGACGTTGCCCTCGCGCCGCGGGGCGGGCGTGACGCCGCCATCGGGGCTGAGGTTCATGTTGCGAGAGCTCCACGGGTCGAAGTTCTGGGGCGTGGGCGACCCGACGAACGGGAAACCCTCGGGCACCATGTCGGCGGTGTCCTTCCAGCTGCCGATCCCGGCGTTGAGGTCGAGGAACTCGGTGGGGGAGATGATCCCCGCCTTGAGCGCCTCGAGCCCGTACTGCACGCCGACGTTGTCCCACGGCACCCGGGCGAAGCCGTCGTCGCCGGTCCCGTAGATGTTCACGGTGTCGCCCCAGTGGGTCCACTCGACCCCGGCCGACCCCTGGGCCAGCTTGTCGAGGTCGTTGACGTTGGTGAACGTGGGGTTCAGGGCCAGCGGGGTGAGCCCGAACCAGCCCGGCCGGCACTCGGTGAGGGCGGGGGCGGGCGACGCGGGGTCGCGGTCCATGACCTGATAGCCGAACAGCGCGTACAGCTGGTACAGGCCGTTCCACTGGTTGATCTCGCCCGCCGAGAGGTTCTTGGGGAAGTCGGTGGCGTTGAGGCCGAGGATGGCCTGGCGCACCTCCGGGTCCTTCCAGTGGGCGTTGTCCCGGTCGGTGGCGTCGAAGTAGTGCTCCAGCAGCTCGCAGTCGCCCACGCTGATGGTCTGGGTGACCATGTCGGGGTACGAGTACTGGGCGATGGCGGCGTCGATCAGGCCCGGGTGGTTCTGGGCGTAGACGTACTGCTGGATGGCGCCGCCCGAGCCGCCCACGGCCACGGTGTAGTCGGGCACGCCGTGCGTCTCGACCGTGTGCTCCTTGAGCATGAGCGCGGTCTCGCCGCCCACCTGGAGGTTGTAGTGGGTGCTGGTGCGGGTGCCGCTCGACCACATCACGCCGTAGCCCTGGCCCAGCAGGGCGGCGGGCAGCATGCTGCCTTCGGACGTGGTGCCCTGGAAGTGGCCGATGCCCACGCCGCCGTCGAAGCTGAACACCAGGCGCCGGTTCCACAGCGAGTCGTCGGGCGCCGTGGGGCTGGCCTCGCCCACCGGGGCGAGGAAGGCGACGCTGTAGACGAAGCGGTTGACGGTGCCGCGCTCCCAGCGCACCACGAACGGCACCGTCTTGCCGTCCATGGTCGTGGTGGTGGCCACGTCGGCGGGCGGGGCCGCGGGGTTGTCCAGCCAGTGGAAGCGGTTGTCGGTGGCCGAGCGGTAGACGTAGCCGTAGCGGGTGGTGGCGCTGCAGTCGCCGGACCAGCCCACGATGGTGGCGGCGGCGGTGGGGTAGCCGCGGCCGTCCTGGGGGTAGCTGCCGTCCGGGCCCTCGGCCGCCACCGGGATGCCGAAGTGGTCCTGGTTGTCGACCAGCGGCTGGCCCAGGATCATCCGGCCGTCGAACCGGCCCCGCGCGGTGGTGCACACGAAGGGCTGCTGCTGGGGCCCGGAGAAGATCGGTCCGGTGACGGGGTGGTTGACCAGGGTGAGGTCGACGGGCTGGGGCCGGCGGCCGGTGCCCGTGGCCCTCACCGTGAGGGTGTTGTCGCCGTCGACCAGCCCGGAGACCAGGCCGACGAGGGCGCCATCGTCCCCGGCGGAGAAGGCGGCGGTGACGTCGGTGTCGCCCAGCTCGACCCGGACCCGGTCGGCGGACAGGCCGTCGGGAAGGCCCACCCGGACGAGGGCATCGCCCCCGCTGACCTGGTCGGCCCGGCCCGAGAGCACCGTGACGTCGAAGCGGTTCGGGCCCGCTGCCGGCCGTGACGCCGCGGGAGCGGCCACGCCCAGCGTGGTGGCCAGCGCCACCAGCGCCAGCGCCGCGCCCAGCCCTCGCGGCCGCGGACGGCCGGATCGCCGGTGGCGGGCTCGCCCGAACGTTGCCATCCTCAACCCCCTTGCGGGGCTCGCCCCTTCTCGTGCCCCGGTGCCGGGAACCTAGCGGTGACGTCCGTCACGTGCAACGGCGTAAGGCTGTCGCGGCGACGCCCACAGGCTCAGCTGCTCGGTGCGGGCCGCCCGCTCCTGCACCGGCTCCCAGGCTCGGCCGCCCCGCGGGCCCGGCACCCGCACCTCCAACCGCTCGGCCACCAGCGCCCGGCTGGCGCCGCGGCCGTCGTCGCGCACGCCCACGCTGCCGTCCCGCTCGCGGCCGACCACCCGGCCCTCGCTCCAGC
>JBKPRV010000096.1:0-16971 GCA_046734715.1 Actinomycetota bacterium
GCCCGAACGGCCAAGCGAGGCGCCGCCGGGACCGCCCGCACCGCCAAGGGCGGCGCGAAGAGCACCGCCCAGGCCGCACGGGCCAACGTGCGCAGCACCGCGACGGCGGCGCGCACCTCCGCCCAGCGGACCGAGGCCGCCGCCGAGCGGTCGTCCCGCTGACGGACCTCACACGAGGTCGCGGAGGACGGCCGCCATGTCCCTCGTCGCCCGGGCCGCGCCCCGGCGACCTTCAGGCACCGCGGGATGACGACAGGCGCGCCATGGACCCGGCCGCCGGCCGGCCGGCACGGCGCCCGGGTCCTGCCGGTGGCGGGACCGGCGGCTGGGGGCCTAGGGCACGGAGGCGAGCTCCCGGTCGCCATCGGTGGACGCAGGCTCGCGGGCAGGGATCGCCGGGTCGCCCTCGATGTGGACGTCGGGGAGCAGCCGGTCGAGCCACCGGGGCAGCCACCAGTTGCGGTCCCCGAGCAGCTCCATGGTGGCGGGCACCAGCACCAGGCGGACCAGGGTGGCGTCCACGAACACCGCGGTGGCCAGGCCGAGGCCGGCCAGCTTGAGGAACACGGCGTCCTCCAGCACGAAAGCGCCGAACACCGTGACCATGATCGCCGCCGCGGCGGTGATGACCCGGGCGGTGCCGGCGAGGCCGTCGGCCACGGCCCGGCCGTTGTTCCCGGTCCGCACGTACTCCTCGCGCACTCGGGACAGGAGGAAGACCTCGTAGTCCATCGACAACCCGAAGAGGACGGCGAACATCATCATCGGCAGCCAGGCCGGCACGGGCGTGGCCTCCTCGATGCCGACGAGCCCGCCGAGCCGGCCGCCGCCCGCAGCCAACGCCATGACGCCGTAGGCGGCGCCGATCGACAGCAGGTTCATGACCGCGGCCTTGACGGCCACGGCCAGCGAGCGGAACACCGACATCAGCAGCAGGAACGACAGCAGCACCACCCCGCCGATGAGCAGCGGCAGCCGGCTGGCGGTGTCCTCGCTGTCGTCGATGAAGGTGGCCGTCATGCCGCCCACTGACGCCTCGGCGCCGGTGCCGGCGACCGCGTCCGGCAGCACCCGGTCGCGCAGCGTGTGCACGAGGTCCTCGGTGGCCTCGTCCTGCGGACCGGTGGTGGGGACGACTGTGAGCACGGCGGCGTCGCCGGCGTCGTTGATGGCCGGAGGCAGCACGGTGGCGACGCCGTCGGTGGCCCGGAGGTCGGACGCGAGGCGGTCGACGGTCTCGGTCGCCCCGCTCGGGAGGTCGACGGCGACCAGCAACGGCCCGTTCGCCCCCGGCCCGAAGGCCTCGGCGGTCAGGTCATACGCCCGGCGGCTGGTCAGGTCGCGCGAGCCGTTCCCGGCGTCGGGCATGCCGAACCGGAGGCCGGTCGCCGGTGCGGTCAGCACCAGCAGGACGGTCAGGGCGCCGAGGCCGGCCGCCAACGGCCGCCGCTGCATGACGCGGCTCCAGCGCCACGACAGCGTGCGGCGGCCGTCGACGTCGTGGCGGAACCACGGCAGCCGCAGCCGGTCGATCGACTGGCCGGCGAACCCGAGCAGGGCCGGGAGGACGGTCACCGAGGCGAACACCACGACCGCCACCACCAGCGACGTCGCGAGGGCCAGGCCCCACAGGTAGTCGCGGCCCATCAGCACCAGGCCGAAGATCGAGATGACGACGGTGCTGCCGGCGAACACCACTGCCCGGCCCGAGGTCGAGCCGGCGACGACGACGGCCCGGCGCGGCGGGTGGCCCTGCGCCAGCGCCGACCGGTAGCGGGTCACTATGAACAGGGCATAGTCGATGCCGACGCCGATGCCGATCATGGTGGCGATCTGCACCCCGAAGTCGGGCACGTTGATCACATTGGCCGCCAGCCAGACCCCGCCGATGGCCACGCCGAGGGCGAGCCCGGCGACGGCGAGGGGCAGCCCGGCGGCCAGCGCCGAGCCGAACGCGACCATCAGGATCAGCAGCGCGGCGACCAGCCCGACCGACTCGGACCCGGCCTCGCTCCGCTCGACGCGCTCGATGGGGAACCCGCCGAGCTCGATCCGCAGCCCGTTGCCCTCGGCCTCGCCGGCGAGGTTCATCACCCGCTCCACCGACTCGGCGGGCAGCAGCTGGGCGGCCTCGTCGAAGCGGACCTGCACCATCCCGGTCGAGCCGTCGGGGGAGAGCGGCCCGGCCTCGGCGGCGACGACGTGATCGACCTCGGCGATGTCAGCGGCGAGTGCCTGGATGCGGGCGGCCGTGCCCGGGTCGGTGACCCCGGCCGGGTCGGTGTACACGACGTCGACCGTGCCGCCGGCGAAGCGGGGGAAGCGCTCCTGCAGCAGCTCCACGGCCTGGGCCGAGTCGCTGCCCGGCACGGTGAAGTCGAGCTCGGTGTCGCCTCCGGCCACGGAGGCGAGCACCGACGCGGCGACGAGGGCGGCGATCCACAGCGCCACGACGCGTCGCCGCCGGTCGTAGCTCCAGGTGACGAGCCTGCGGAGCGCCGGTCCCCGGGTGACTTGGGTGGGTTGCATGCCCGAGACGCTCGGCGCGAGGTGTGAAGCGCTTGTGAACTGGCCGTGCGGATGCTGGGGATGCGCCTTCACACGGACTTCACAACTGCCGCGGATGGTGAGCCCGGAAGGAGGCTCCGCGGTGGGCTGGCGCCAAGATGGAGAGGTGGCGAAGAGCGTCTTGGTGGTCGACGACGAGCCCAAGATCGTCGAGGTCGTGGGCGACTATCTGCGCGCCGCCGGGTTCTCGGTGACCACCGCGGCCGACGGCGAGCGCGCCGTCGCCCTCGCCCGGGCGCGGCCGCCCGACCTCGTGGTGCTCGACCTGGGGCTGCCCGGTCTCGACGGCCTGGACGTGGCCCGCGACCTGCGCCGCAGCTCAGCGGTGCCGATCATCATGCTGACGGCCAGGGGAGAGGAGGCCGACCGGGTCCTGGGCTTGGAGCTGGGCGCCGACGACTACCTGGTCAAGCCGTTCAGCCCCCGGGAGCTGCTGGCCCGGGTGCGGGCGGTCCTGCGCCGCACCGAGGGCCGGCAGGCGGAGCGGGAACGGTTCGTCGTCGGGGACGTCGTGGTCGACATCGGCCGGCGCGAGGTGACCGTGGGCGCCCGGGTCCTCGACCTGACCGCCACCGAGTTCGACCTGCTGGTGGAGCTGGCCCGCCAGCCCGGCCGGGTGTTCACGCGGGCCCAGCTGCTCGGCGCCCTCCACGGCGTCGTGGTCGAGTCGTACGAGCGCACCGTGGACGCCCACATCAAGAACATTCGCCGCAAGCTGGAGCCCGATCCGCACCAGCCCCGCTACCTGCTGACGGTCCACGGCGTCGGCTACCGCTTCGCCGATGACTGACACCCCGGACCGCGCGCCGGCCCGCCCGCCCGAGGCCCGCCCGCCCGAGGCCCGGCGGCGCTTCCGGCGGCGGTCGCTGCTGGTCGCGGTAGGGCTGGTCCTGGCCTGGCTGGTCCCGGTCACCCTCATGGGCCTGGTGACCGGCTACTGGGGGGAGCCGGGGGAGGGCCGGCCCCGGGGCGTCATGGTGACGCTGATCCTCCTGGTCATCGGCGCCGTCGTCCTGGTGTACCTCCGCATCAGCCGTCCGGTGGGCGACCTGCTGGGCGCGGCCGAGCAGGTGACCACCGGGGACTACCGCGTCGACGTGGCCGTGCGAGGGCCCCGCGAGCTGCGCCTCCTCACTGCGACCTTCAACCAGATGGCGGCCCGGCTGGCCGCCAACGAGGAGCAGCGACGGCGCTTCCTCGCCGACATCACCCACGAGCTGCGCAACCCGCTGGCCGTGCTGCAGAGCGAGATCGAGGCGCAGATGGACGGGGTCCACCCCCGTGACGACCAGCACGTGGCGTCGCTCCTGGACGAGACCCGGCGGCTTGGACATCTCGTGGACGACCTCCACACTCTGGCGCTGGCCGAGACCGGACGGCTGGTCCTCCAGCAGGAGGCTGTGGCGTTCGACGCCCTGATCTCCGATGTCGTCGGGCGGCACGAGGCCCAGGCCCGGCAACGGGGTGTGGGGCTTCGCTCGGCGATCGCTCCCGGGCTGCCCAAGGTGTGGGTGGACCCCGCCCGCGCCCGCCAGGTCCTGGACAACCTGCTGGCCAACGCCATCCGCCACACGCCCACCGGCGGCGAGGTGACGGTGGAGGTGTCAAGGCCGAGCGGTGACCCCCCGATGGTGCGGTGCCGGGTGACCGACGCGGGCCCGGGGTTCCGAGAGGACCAGCTGGCCCACGTGTTCGACCGCTTCGAGCGGGCGGGCGACTCCGGGGGCAGCGGCCTGGGCCTGTCCATCGCCCGCGACCTGGTCCGGGCGCACGGCGGCACCATCGAGGCCGGCAACGATCCCGTGACCGGTGGCGCCTCGGTCGGCTTCACCCTGCCCACCTGATCGGGTCGCGAGGACGATCAGGCCAACGCGGCTTCGGGCCGTGTCCCGGGTGACAAGCCCGTTCGCGACGAGCATCTTCAGCCGGCTGGCGAGGATGGTGGTGGCGATGCAGAGTGCATTCGCATCGCATTGGCCACATCGAGTTCAGGAGGCATCGTGTCGCAGGTCCGAGTGCACAACTTCTCGATCTCGCTCGACGGGTTCGGAACCGGTGAGGGGCTGTCGTTGGAGGCACCCTTCGGGCACGCCGGGGAACGGCTGCACGAGTGGATGTTCGCTACCCGGTTCTGGCACTCGAAGATGGGCGAGGAGGGGGGCAGCACCGGGGTCGACGACTCGTTCGCCGAGCGCATCGACCTGGGGTTCGGGGCGGAGATCATGGGCCGGGGGAAGTTCGGCTGGCAGACCGGGCCGTGGGAAGGCGTCGGCACCGAGGACGAGTGGCGGGGCTGGTGGGGGCCGAACCCGCCGTTCCACACCCCGGTGTTCGTGATGACGCACCACACGCGCCCGCCCATCGAGATGGAGGGGGGCACGGTGTTCCACTTCGTCGACGGCGGCCCGAGCGAGGTGCTCGAGCAGGCTCGGGAGGCGGCCGGTGACCTCGACGTGCGCATCGGTGGCGGCGCGACGATCGTGCGCGCCTTCCTCTCCGCCGGGCTGATCGACTCGGCCCACGTCGCAGTGGTACCGATGCTGCTCGGCCGCGGGTCCCGCCTGTGGGACGGCCTGGAGGCCCTCGAGGAGCACTACGCCGTCGAGTCCGTGTCGTCACCGAGCGGCATCACGCACCTGACCCTCACGCGCTCGTAGCCGGCCCTCCTCCGGCCTCGCGGTAGTGGTAACGGGTCAGCTCGACGAAGCCCAGGCGCTCGTACAGCCGCAGGGCCGGGATGTTGTCCGTGGCCACCTGCAGGTACATGCGCTCGGCGTCGCGTGCCTGGGCCCAGCCGGCCAGGGCGGCGAGCACCTCGCGGGCGACGCCTCGCCCGCGGGCCTCGGGCACGGTGGCCATGCCGAACACCCCGGCCCAGCCGCGGTCGGCGACGGCGCGGCCCACCCCCAGGACCCGGTTCCCCGCGATCACCGACGCGTAGGCGGAGGGCGGCTCCACCCGGCCGAGCATGCTCCAGTCGGAGCGAGGGTCGCCGCCGTCCCCGAGCAGTGCGTGCCAGACCTCGAACCAGGGCCGGGTCGGGCGGTCGTCGACGTGGACCTGCAGCGGGGCTCCCGACGCCGGCTCCCGGGCGGGCGCAGTCGGCGCGACCTGCAAGGACATCACGCTGAGCCGGCGATAGCCGCGCTCGGCCAGGGCCGCGTCGAGCCCGTCCGGGCCGGCGCCCGGGCTGATCTGGAACCGCGCGGTGGCGCCCCGGTCGGCGTAGAACTCCTCGGCGGTCGCCACCCGGCGGCCCAGCTCGCCCGGTGGGGCATCGGCGTAGGGCAGCACCGATCCCACCCACCAGGGGCCGTCGGGGGCATGGCGCAACCACCACCCCTCGAGCTCCTCCGTCTCGTCGGCCGGCAGGGCCCGGGCGGCTCTCGCATGGAGGTCGCGCACCAGCCCGGCGGTGTCGCTCATCCGGTCAGGAGGGCGTGGGCGGTGCCGATGGCGGCGCCGCCGGCGATGAGCCAGGCGGAGTTGAGGCGAGTACGCCACAGGAGGAGCCCGGCGGCCGCGGCGATGGCGAGGGTGAGGGCGTCGACGAAAGCGTCGCCTGCGAGCTGGAGGCTGACGCCGGCCATCAGGGCGATGGCGGCGGCGTTGACGCCGTCGAGGGCGGCTCCGAAGGTGGGGTTGGCGCGCATCCAGCCGACGACGTGGGTGAGCAGGGCGACGAACAGGAACGACGGCAGGAAGATCCCGATGGTGGCCACCATCGCGCCCCAGCCGCCGGCGGTGAGGTAGCCGACGAACGTGGCCGTGGTGAACACCGGTCCGGGGGTGACCTGGCCGATGGAGACGGCGTCGAGGAGCTGCTGGCTGGTGATCCAGCCGAGGCGGTCGACGAGCTCGCCCTGCAGGAAGGCGAGCAGCACGTAGCCGCTGCCGTAGAGGACGGAGCCGATGCGGAGGAACACCCAGAACAGCTGCCCGAGCCCCACATCGCCCCGCGACGACGCCAGCGCCGCCAGCGGGAGGGGCCACCACAGCGACAGGCGGGTGCGCGCCGAGCGGGCCACATGGAGGCCCGCGGCCAGCGCGCCGCCGGCGACGAGGACGACGAGCTCGTTGACCCCGGCGAGGTAGACGGCGAGCGCGGCGGCGGCGAGGAGCCAGAGCAGCGCGGTCTTGGCCACCGCGGGCACGAGCTTGATCAGCGCCTGGACGATGATGGCGATCACGACCGGCTTGATGCCGTAGAGCACGCCCTCGAGGGCGGGCGTGTCGCCGTAGGTGACGTACACCCAGGCGAGGAACCCGACGATCACCGCCGCCGGCAGGATGAAGCACACGCCCGCGACGACCAGCCCCCGGCCCCGCGCCCGGTCCCACCCCAGGTGGATGGCCAGCTCCGTGCTGTTCGGCCCCGGGATCAGGTTGGTGGCGCCGACGAGGTCGACGAAGCGGTCGTTGCTGACCCAGCCCCGCCGGAGGACGACCTCGTCGTGCATCATGGCGATGTGCGCGGCCGGCCCGCCGAACGCGGTCACCCCCAGGCGAAGGAACAACCGCGCCAGCTCGGACGTGCGGCCTGGCGTGCGGCCTGGCGCCTCCCCGGTCACGCGCCCTGATTACATCAAATCAGGTTGATGGATCAAGCCGGGCGGGCGGCGGCGAAGAGCGAGTGGGTCACCATGAACCGCGGCGCGGGCGAGCAGTTCATGGCCAGGCCGTGCAGGGTCCACGGCAGCATGACGACCACGTCGCCCGCCTCGCCGGTGAGCTCGGCGACCCGCACGCGCACGCCGTCGACCTCGTCGCCGTCGAGCATGAACTGGCGCACCCGGTCGCCGCCCTCGCGGCCCAGCGCCCGGAACCAGGGCGACAGCGACATCAGCTGGCGCCGGATGCGGTTGGAGCTGCCGGCGTCGTGGCCGGGCGCGGCCGCCACCAGGCGCCGGACCAGCTCGTGGCTGCCCTCGACGACGAGCGTGCCCCCGCCCTGGGGGACGACGTCGCTCACATAGCCGAACAGGCGGGCGACGGCCGGGCTGTCCGGGTCGCCCTTGGCCGGGATGTCGACGTGCCAGACGGTGTGAGGCACGATCCAGGGGCCCGGCTCGGGGAACGTCACCAGCGCCGGCCCCCACCTGCCCACCTCGTTCCAGCCGCCCTCGCCCAGGACAGCGTCGGCGAGCGCGCCGACGGCCGGGGTGCCGAAGGCGTCGAACACCCGGCGCCGCCGGAGCGACTGGTGCTTGCCGACGAACCCGACCGGCCACGTGCGGGGATCGGTGCGCTCGATCCCCCGACTCGCCAGCGACGCCCAGACCTGCTCGGCCATGGCCTCCGCCGTGGCCTGGTCGACGGCGCCGGGCAGGCGGGCGACCCCGGCCGCCGCCAGCCGCTCGTGCTCCACAGCCGTCAGCACGCCACCCAGTGTCGTGCACCACCGGGCGACGCTGACAGCGGGTTTCCGCTGGTCCCGGGGTAGTTACGGTGGCGGCCTCTACACTCCGGCCATGCGGTACAGGTTCGGTGGCGTCGAGCTGGACACCGACACCTACGAGCTGCGATCGGGCGGGCAGATCGTCGAGGTCGAGCGGCAGGTGTTCGACGTGCTCGCCTTCCTGGCGGCCAACCGCGAGCGGGTGGTGACCAAGGAGGAGCTGCTGGACGCGGTCTGGGGCGACCGATTCGTGTCCGAGTCCGCCCTGACGACGCGGATCAAGCAGGCCCGGGCGGCCGTGGGCGACGACGGGCAGGCGCAGCGGGTGATCAAGACCGTGTACGGCCGCGGCTACCGGCTGGTCGCGCCGGCCAGCACCCACGCCGGGGCCGAGCGGCTCGATGCGGTGCTCGACCCCATCCCGCCCACCCACTACGTCCGGAACGACGGGGCCTCGATCGCCTACCAGGTGTTCGGTGAGGGTCCCGATCTCGTGCTGATCGAGGGGTTCACCACCAACGTCGAGGTCCAGTGGGAGCATCCGGCCATCGCCCGGTTCCTGCGCCGGCTCGGTTCGTTCTGCCGGGTCGCTGTGCTCGACAAGCGGGGGACCGGCCTGTCCGAGCGGCTCGGGCCGGGCGAGGCGCCGGCGCTGGAGCAGCGGGCCGACGACGTGCGGGCGGTGATGGACGCGGCCGGCATGGACCAGGCAGCCGCGTTCGGCTCGTCCGAGGGCGGGTCGCTGGCGGTGCTCCTGGCCGCGGCCCACCCGGAGCGGGTGTCCCGGCTGGTGCTGCACGGCACCTGGGCGCGCCACCCCTGGCAGGACCAGCCCGACCGGCCCGAGTTCCGCTTCGTGGAGCGCCGGTGGGGGCAGGGCCGCGTGTTCGCCGGACTGGCCGAGACCATGGCCCGCACGGCGTCGGGAACCCGCTTCTTCGGCCGCTTCGAGCGGCAGGCGGCCACGCCGGGCACGGCGCGCCGGCTGGCCGAGCTCATGAGCGTCATCGACGTCACGGGCGTCCTGGGGAGCATCCGGGTGCCGACGTTGGTGATCCACCGCTCGGACGACAGCTACGCCGGACTGGAGCATGCCTACGAGCTGGTGGCCGGCATCCCTGGCGCCCGGCTGGTCGAGCTGCCCGGCCGGGACCACTTCCTGTTCAGCGGCGACACCGTGCCCATCCTCGCCGCGGTGCAGGACTTCGTCGTCGGCGCCTCGGTGGGCGCCGCCGCGCCCGAACGGTTCCTCGCCACCGTGCTCCACGCCGAGGTCGTGGCGCCCGACGCCGTCCCCGACGAGGTGGTCGGGGCCGCCCGCCGGTGCGTCGAAGCCCAGCGCGGCCGGCTGGTGGAGGTGGCCGGGGGTGCGGTGCTCGCCACCTTCGATGGTCCCGGGCGCGGCGTGAGGGCGGCGTGCGAGCTGCGGGATGCGCTCGCTCCGCTCGGCGTCGAGATCCGGGCCGGGGTGCACACCGCGGAGGTGGAACGCCGGGGCGACGCCATCGCCGGCACCGGGGTCCAGGTGGCCGGGCGCCTCGCCCGGGCGGCCGACCCCGGCTCGATCTGGGTGTCGCGCACCGTGACCGACCTCGTGGCCGGGTGCGGGCTCGCCTTCGCCCCCCGGGGTGAGCACCACCTCGACGGCCTGGCCCAGCCGTGGGCGCTCTACGAGGTCGCGGTCTGAGCGGAGGCGACGGAGTCGAGCTCGCAGTTGGGTCGGTCGCGCTCCAGCAGGCGGCTGGTCGCCCCGCGCCGGCGTCGTGTCCGTAGCATGACCGCCCACGTCAGGAATGTAGGCAAGAGCACGCATCGTGACTACACACGTACGTCACGCAGCCAAGGGGGAGTCAGTCGTGGAGATCAAGGGCAAGGCGGCGATCATCGTCGGTGGCGCTTCCGGGATGGCCCGGTCGACGGCCGAGCAGCTCGGCGCCAAGGGCGCCAGGGTGGCCATCCTCGACCGGCCGCAGTCGGCGGGCGCCGAGGTGGCCGAGGCCCTCGGCGGCACGTTCCACCCGTGCGACGTGATGGACGCCGACGGCACCGAGGCGGCCATCGACGCGGCGGTCGAGGCGCTGGGCGGGTCGCTGCACGTGTCGGTGAACACGGCGGGGGGCGGGGTCGCCCGGCGCACGCTCACGCGGGAGGGCCCGCACCCGCTCGACGAGTTCCGCTCGGTGATCGAGCTGAACCTGATCGGCTCGTTCAACGTCGCCCGGCTGGCCGCCGCGCACATGGCCCGCAACGAGCCCGAGGACGACGAGCGAGGGGTGATCATCAGCACCGCGTCCATCGCCGCCTTCGAGGGCCAGATCGGGCAGGTGGCGTACACGGCGGCGAAGGCCGGGATCGCGGGGATGGCGCTCACCATGGCCCGCGACCTCGGGAGCCTCGGCATCCGGGTGCTCGTCATCGCCCCCAGCCTGTTCAGCACCGGCCTGACCAAGGGCATCCCCGACGAGTACGCCCACACCCTGACCAAGGACGCGGCCTTCCCGAAGCGGATGGGGCGCCCCGAGGAGTTCGGCCGGCTCGCGGTCGCCATCGTCGAGACCCCGATGCTCAACGGCTCCTGCATCCGCCTCGACGCGGGCCAGCGCTTCGCGCCGAAGTAGCCCCCGGTCCCCGCCCCGCGGTGGCGGGCGTATAGGCACGTCGGCCGGGGGTATCCGACCCGTGTGCCCGGCGTGACGATCCGGTGCTGGCGGTACGCGGGGCCCTGCCTGAGCGTCGCCGTGGCCGTGGTGGCGCTCGGGTCCGCGTCTCCGGCGTCGCCCACGGGAGGGGCCCCGCCCGTCGCCGACATCTACCGGCGCGACTGCGCCAGCTGCCACGGCCCGGACGCGGCCGGCACCCCTCGGGGGCCGGACCTGGCCGGCGTCGGGCTCGGCCTGGTCGACTTCATGGTGCGGACAGGGCGGATGCCCATCGCCCATCCCGAAGAGCAGCCGCGCCGCGCACCGCCGGCCTACGACGAGCCGACGATCGCGGCGTTGGTCGCCTACGTGGGACAGCTCCAGGGCGGAGCGGTGGCCGACGGGCCGCCCATCCCCGAGATCGACACCGCCGCCGGCAACGTCGCCGACGGTGCGGCCGTCTGGCGGCTCAACTGCGCCGCATGCCACCAGTGGAGCGGCAACGGGGGTGCCGTGTCGGACCAGGCCGCCCCCGACGTGCGGCACGCCACCGTCCGGGAGATCGCCGAGGCCGTGCGGGCGGGACCGGGGTCGATGCCCGCCTTCGGGGACGCTGCCGTCAGCGACCGCGACCTGGACAGCCTCGCTGCCTACATGGCGGAGAACCTCGACCATCCGGACGATCCCGGGGGCTGGCCCATCGGCCACATCGGCCCGGTGGCCGAGGGGGCAGTCGCCCTGGTCGCGGGGTTGGGGCTGCTGGCGATCGTGTGCCGCATGCTGGGTGAGGGCCGGACCGCATGAGCCCGCTCGCGCCTAGGACAGGCCCTCAGGCGATGGCCGCGCGGGTGGCGGTCCTGTTCGGTGCCGGCGCGGTGGCCGCCGCCGGGCTGGTCGTGGCCTGGTGGCGGCACGGGTCGGTCCAGGTCACGGGCGTGCTGCTGGCGGTGGCGCTGGCCTGCCTTGCCGCCGGGATCGGACTGTGGGCCAACCGGCTCACCCCCCAGGGCCCCTACCAGCAGCGCAGGCCGAGCCACGTCTACCCCGAGGCGGTCGAGGAGGCCGGCGAGGACCTGGCCGAGGGCGCGCAGCTGCCGCGGCGGCGGTTGGTGATCGGGACGCTGTGCGCCGCGTGCGGGGTGCTCGGGGTGGCCCTGTTCGTGCCGTTCAGCTCGCTCGGGCCCCGTCCCGGGCGGGCGTTGCTGCGCACGGCCTGGCGGGCCGGCAAGCGGGTGGTCGACGAGGACGGCCAGCCGATCCAGGCCGACCAGCTGCCCCTGGGCGGGCTGGCCACCGTGTTCCCGGAGGGCCACGTGGGAGCCGCCGACGCCCAGGTCGTCCTGGTGCGGGTGCAGCCCGGTGACCTGGCGCTGCCGCGTGGGCGCGAGGACTGGGCCCCCGATGGGCTGCTCGCCTTTTCGAAGGTGTGCACCCACGCCGGCTGCCCGGTCGGGCTCTACGACGCGGACACCCGCACGCTGCTGTGCCCATGCCACCAGTCGGCCTTCGACGTGCTGCGGGGTGCGGTCCCCATCAGTGGCCCCGCAGCGTGGCCCCTGCCCCAGCTGCCCCTCAAGGTGACGGGCGACGGGACGGTCGAGGCGGACGGCCCGCTGTCCGCGCCGGTGGGCCCGGGCTGGTGGCGCGAGGGCGGTCGGTGACCCCGCCGGCTCGGCCCGGACGGGGCCTGCATCCCGCGGTGATGGTCGCGACGGTCGCGGGCGCGCTGGTGGCCGGCGCCGGGCTGGCCGGGTGTGGGGACGGCTCGCCTTCGGCGCTGGACCCCGACGGCGGCCCGGCCCGGCACGTGGCCTCGCTGTGGTGGCTGCTGCTCGGCCTCGGTGGTGCGGTCTACGCCGTGGTGGCGGGGCTGATCGTGGCGTCGTGGCGGCGCCGCGCCGCCGGCCTGGACGTCAACCGGTTCGTGGTGGTGGGCGGGCTGGCGGTCCCGGCCGTCGTGCTCGCAGTGGTCGGGGTGCAGACCGTGCGGGTGACCGGCGAGGTGTTTGCCAACCAGGGCCGGACCGCGGACGTGGTGGTGGAGGGGGAGCAGTGGTGGTGGCGGGTGAGCTACCCGGGCACCGGAGTGGTCACGGCCAACACCATCCACATCCCCACCGGTCGCCCCGTCACGCTGGAGCTGCGGTCCGAAGACGTGATCCACAGCCTCTGGGTGCCCCAGCTCGCGCCCAAGGTCGACATGATCCCCGGCCAGCCCAACCAGCTGGTGCTCGACGCCCGCCACCCGGGCACCTACCAGGGGCAGTGCGCCGAGTTCTGCGGCCTCCAGCACGCCCACATGCGGTTCGTGGTCGTCGCCCAGAAGCCGGCCGACTTCGAGGCCTGGCTCGACGCCCGCCGCGGCGCCCCGCCCGCCCCCGCCCCCGGGAGCGAGGCCGAGGCCGGCCGGCAGGTGTTCCTCGACCAGGCCTGCTCGGGGTGCCACCGGGTGGCGGGCACCGAGGCGGAGGGCACGGACGGGCCCGACCTGACCGACATGGGGTCCCGCGCCTCGCTGGGCGCCGGCACCGCCCCCAACGACCCCGAGACCCTGGCCCGGTGGGTCCGGGATGCCCCGTCGCTCAAGCCCGGGGTGCTGATGCCGCCGATCCAGCTGAGCGAGGAGGAGACGCAGGCCCTCGTGGCCTACCTCGACAGCCTCGATCCGGACTCGGGCGCGCCGTGACCGCGGTCGAGGAGGTCCGCCCCGACGTCCGGCCCGAGGGGGAGCCCCGCGCCGAGGACGAGCGGCTGGCGGCGGCCTGGGAGGACCCGCCCGGGCTGATCGGGTTCTTCACCACCGTCGACCACAAGCGCATCGGCGTGCGCTACATCGTCACCGCCTTCGTGCTGTTCGCACTGGCCGGGCTGATGGCGCTCGGCATGCGGGCCCAGCTGGCCCGGCCCGACGAGCACCTCGTCGGGCCCCAGGCCTACGACGAGCTGTTCACCATGCACGGGACGATCATGATCTTCCTGTTCAACACCCCCGTGCTGGCGGGGTTCGGCAACTACCTGCTGCCGCTCATGCTCGGCACCCGCGACATGGCGTTCCCCCGGCTGAACGCCTTCAGCTACTGGATCTTCCTAGGGGCGAGCACCTTCATGCTCTCGTCGGCGCTGGTAGGCCAGGTGCCGGCCACGGGCTGGTTCGCCTACGTGCCGCTGACCGGGCCCCAGTTCGCCACCGACCGGGCCGTCGACTTCTGGGGCCTCGGCGTCGTCTTCATCGGGATCTCCACCACCGCGGGGGCCATCAACTTCCTGGTCACCGCGCAGAAGCTGCGGGCGCCGGGCATGGCGTTGCACCGGATCCCCCTGTTCGTCTGGTCGATCCTGGCCATGGCGCTGATGGTCGTGTTCGCCGTGCCGGCCGTGACCCTGGCTGCCGGCCTGCTGGAGCTCGACCGGCTGGCCGGGATGGCCATCTTCGACCCCCACCTCGGCGGGCAGGTGCTGCTCTACCAGCACCTGTTCTGGTTCTGGGGGCATCCCGAGGTCTACATCCTGTTCCTGCCGGCGGTGGGCATGGTGTCGA
Organism: Actinomycetota bacterium; assembly: GCA_046734715.1. Taxonomy (GTDB): domain Bacteria; phylum Actinomycetota; class Acidimicrobiia; order Acidimicrobiales; family VFJN01; genus ZC4RG19. Next base: position 14,144 of record JBKPRV010000096.1, read on the forward strand.
GCATCATCCCGATCGCCTCCCGCGAGCGCCACGCGGGCTACCTGTGGGTGGTGACGGCGTTCCTGGCCATCGCCTTCATCAGCTTCGGCGTGTGGGTGCACCACATGTTCGCCACCGGGGTGCCCGCCCAGGCGGCCGGGCTGTTCTCGGCCGCCAGCCTGGTCATCGCCCTGCCCAGCGGGGTCCTCTACTTCTGCTGGATCGCCACCATGCTCCTGGGCCGGGTGCGGTTCACCGTGCCCATGCTGTTCTGCGCCGGGTTCCTCGGCATCTTCCTGGCCGGCGGCATCACCGGGGTGATGGTGGCGGTGCTGCCCTTCGACGTGCAGGTCACCGACAGCTACTTCATCGTCGCCCACTTCCACTACGTGCTGAACGGGGCGGTGGTGTTCCCCATCTTCGCGGCCGTCTACCACTGGTTCCCGAAGATGATCGGGCGCGAGCTCAGCGCCCGGCTGGGGCGGTGGAGCTTCTGGATCATGGTGATCTCGTTCCAGTTCACCTTCTTCCCCATGCACGTCCTCGGGCTGCTGGGGATGCCGCGGCGCATCTACACCTACGAGGGCGGGCTGGGGTGGGACACGCTCAACCTGGTGGTCAGCATCGGCGGGGCCGTGTTCGGCCTGGGGGTGCTGCTGACCCTCGTCAACGTGGCGTGGAGCTGGCGGCGCGGCGCGCCGGCCCCGGCCGATCCGTGGGGCGGCGACACGCTGGAGTGGTCGGTGGCCTCGCCGACGCCCGAGTGGAACTTCGCCGCCATCCCGGTGGTCGACGACGTGAGCCCCCTGTGGGTCGAGGGCGGGCCGCTGGTGGCGGCCGGAGGCGAGGACGACGCCACCCGGTCGCTCGGAGTCGAGGGCGCCGAGGCGCGGACGACGCCCATCACCCGCGGCCTGGAGGCCCGGCCGGCGGGCACGATGCCGATCCCCGGCCCGACGTGGCTGCCCCTGTGCGTCGCCGCCGGCATCTTCGTGGTGGCGTTCGGCGCGCTGTACCGCTCGGTCCCGGTCCTGGTCGTCGGGGCCGCGGCCGGGATCGCGGCCCTGGTGTGGTGGCTCTGGCGGACGGAGGAGGACCTGCGGTGAGCGTGGCTGCGAATGCGCTGCCCGAGGCCCCCGAGGGGCCGGTGGCGCCGCGGGTGGCGGGGCCGGACCACCCGGCACTGGTACCGGCACCGGGAGGCGTGCCGATCGGCTGGTGGGGCCTGGCGTGGCTGGTGGCGACGGAGGCCACCCTGTTCGGGGGCCTGCTGTCGGCGTGGTTCTTCACCCGGGCCGCCGCCGACAGCTGGCCCGAGGGCGGCATCGCCCCTCCCGAGCTGGGCCGCATCACCGTGTTCACCGTGGTGCTGCTGGCCTCCAGCCTGCCGCTGGTCTGGGGGGAGGCGGCGATCCGCCGGGGCCATGTGCGGGGGCTGCGGGTGGCGCTGGCCCTCTCGTTCCTGCTGGGCGCCGCCTTCCTGGCCAACCAGGTCGTCGACTACCGGGACCTCACCTTCGGCATCCGCGACAACGCCTACGCCTCCCTCTTCTACGTGACCACCGGGCTGCACGGCATGCACGTGGCGGTCGGCCTGGCGGTGAGCCTGGCCGTGCAGGCCAAGGTGGCGGCCGGCCGGATCGACGCGGACCACCACCTGAGCGTGCGCGTGTTCAGCCTCTACTGGCACTTCGTCGACGTGGTGTGGATCGCGGTGTTCAGCTCCCTCTACCTCTCGACCCACGTGCGATGAGCGTCACCGCCCGCGGCTGGCTGGCGGCGAGCGCGCCGATCGCACTGTGGATGGTGCACCTGACGGCCAGCGCCGCGATCGTCGAGCCGGTGTGCCGGCGAGGGATCGACTGGCTGGGGCCCGTGCTCACGCTCGTCCTCGTGGCGGCGTGCGTGCCGTTCCTGCTGATGGCCGCAGGCGTCGCCCGGAGCCGCGATGACGACCTGCGCTTCCTCGGCGCCCTGGCCCTCGGGCTGGGGGCGTTCAGCGTGGTGCTGATCGTGGCCGAGGGAGTCTTGGGCGGAGGGATAGCGCCGTGCCGGTGACCGGCGGCCGCCGGGCAGCGCTGGTCGCCGGCCTGGTGCTGGCGGTGGCGCTGGTCGCCCCGCCGGTCGAGGCGTGGGGCAGGGATTCGCTCACCGCGCACATGGGCCAGCACGTGCTGCTGATCGGCCTGGCGGCGCCGCTGGTGGCGGTGGGTGCTCCGGTGCCGCGGCGCCGGTGGGGACCGGCGCTGGTGGCGGTGGCGGTGGTCGTGCACACGCTCGTGGTGCTCGGCTGGCACGCGCCGGTCCTGTTCGACGCGGCCGAAGCCCACGCGCCGGTCCATGCGGTCGAGCACCTGAGCCTGCTGGCGGCCGGGACGCTGCTGTGGTGGGCCGCGGCCCGGGCCGGCGGTCCCGAGGGGTGGGGACCGGGGGCGCTCGCGGTGTTCGTCGCCCTGATGCCGATGACCGTCCTCGGGGTCGGGATGGTGCTGGCGGGCACGCCCTGGTACGAGCTCCACCGCGACCTGGCCGACCAGCAGGTGGCGGGGGTGGTCATGTGGGCCGGAGGCAGTCTGCTCGCGCTGGCCGGCGTGCTCACCCTGGGGGCGGCCTGGGTCGGGCATGCCGGGCGCGTGACCGCCGGTGCTGCGCCCGCAGGACGGTGAGCCCGGTGGCGAGGCGGGCGCGCCCACCACCGACGCCGCCGCCAGAGGCGGGCGGGCCCTAGGGCGGCGGGGCGGCCTCCGCCGGGCCGGTCGGGGGATGGCGGGGCTCGTTGGGGCCGATGGGTGGTTCGCCGCCGGCCGCGAAGTCGGCCAGCGGTTCGGCCTCGGCGAGCTCGTGGCACA
>JBKPRV010000097.1:0-4238 GCA_046734715.1 Actinomycetota bacterium
GTGCGTCCCTCTCGGCGGGCATCCCTCCGACGGGACGGCGCCGTCTGGTCCGTCGGGTCGCCGACCGGCGTGGGCGAGCTCCCCGACTCGCAGGGCGTGGCGCACCTGGCCCGGCTCCTGGCGGCGCCCGGACGCGAGATCGCCGCCACCGAGCTGGCTGGCATGGCCGGCACGGCGCCAGCTGCCGCCGACCTTGGCCCCGCGCTCGACGCCCGCGCCAAGCGCGAGTACCGCCGCAGGCTCACCGAGCTACGGGCCGACATCGACGACGCCGAGTCCGCCCACGACGGCGAGCGGGCAGCCCGGGCACGGGTCGAGCTCGACGCGCTCATGGACGAGCTGCGGCGGGCGGTCGGGCTCGGCGGCCGAGACCGGCCATCGGGGTCGGGTGCGGAGCGGGCGAGGGTCAACGTGACTCGCAGTGTCAGGCGGGCCATCGTCGCCGTCGGCCGGGTGGACCCCGCGCTGGGAGCACACCTCGAGCACTCGGTGCGCACCGGACGCTACTGCGCCTACGACCCGGAGCCGGGCGCGGCGCTGGAGTGGTCCGTCGACGGCGGAACATCGTTCCGTCCCGACGGAACGCCTCTTGGGTGAGCTACTCACCCAGGAGGACACGATGCCCTACGCAACGATCACCGAAGCCGACCACACCCTCGACCTTTTCGACCAGGTCGACGCCCTGGTCCCCCGCGAGCCGGAGGGGCTGTTGCTGCTGGTCCGCGGCCGGACCGAGCGGGGTGTGGCCGTCGTGTCGGTGTGGCGGTCCCGGAGGACTCGGACCGCTTCTTCGCCGAACACCTCGCACCGGCGATCGCCCAGGTGGTGGGCGACCCGATCCCGGCGCCGTTGATGTCACTCGGCGTCACCGAGGTCGCCGTGCGCAGCCAGGTCGGCGTGGCGTGATGCTCGTCGAGGGCGTGAACCACGTCGCCCTGCTCACGGCCGGCACCGACCGCCTGCACGCGTTCTACGGCGAGGTGTTCGGCGCCACGGTGGCGATGGACAGCACCGAGGGCGGGGGGTTCCGCATTTCGATCGTCGAGGTCCGCCCGTCCAGCTCGCTCAATGTGTTCGAGCTGGACGGCAACACCGAGGCCGAGCGTCAGACCCCGGCGTTCGGGCGGGGGCGCATCGACCATCTGGGCCTGCAGGCGGCGTCGGGCGAGGCGTTCGACGAGATCCGCCGGCGGCTGGTGGCCCGGGGCGCCACGGACGGCTTCGTGACCGACTTCGGCCCGGTTCTCAGCCTGTTCTTGCGCGATCCTGACGGCCTGGAGGCGGAGGTCTGCGTGGCCAACCCCCGGGGCGAGCCGGGCGTCTACCACCCGCCGGGCACCCCGGCGGAGGGCTACGGGCCGGCCGAGCGGCCAGCGCCATGAGACCGCCGTCGACCAGGACCTCTGTCCCGGTCACGTACGCTGTCCCGGCGGAGGCGAGCAACGCGGCCACGGCCGCAACCTCGTCCGCCGGGGCGGTGCGGCCAAGCGGGCGCCGCCGCCAACATGCCGGCCCCCACCGGCGGCGCTCGGCCTCGCGCTTCCCGATCTACCGGACGGTCCGAGAGCCCAACACGAGGGCCGGCGCGGTCGCCGGCCGTGGCAGATGGTCGTGGCCTGCCCTCCCAATGAGCGTGTACGGCCAATTCTGGCCAGCCAAGGACCAGGGAGCAGCCAATGCGCTTGCCGCGCGCCTCGACGGCGCTAGTGGCGAATAGTCAGCGTGTGATGTGGCGCTGAGAGGTGGCGCACACAGTTCCGGAGGGCTGGGTGTTCGGGGCATCGGCGCTGGTCGACACGCACGCCCTCAGCGCTGCGCGGAACCCTTCCGGCGCTCTTCCCGTGGCTGCGCGCACCAGCCGCGGTTCATCGGCCGCACCGGCGAAACCGGCGCGGGAGACGGGTCAGTGAACTCTCGCATCGGCGTGCTGCGGGCCTGAGACCTCCGATGTCCGGAACGGCGCTTCGGGCGCGCTGGGCTCGCTTAGTACCCTCCGGCTGGTGGACTTTCATGGCTTGGCCATCCTTCGGTTGACGGTCGACTGGGCCGCCGGGGTCCTGTCCATCGATATAGGCGCGGGCGACGGCGAGATGGCAATCAGATCGTCGGGGCTCCGCCGGCTGTCAGTCGTTTGGGCCGTCCCCGGAGCTCCGAGCCAGCCGATCAGCCGAGTCGACGTGGGTCATGAGAAGCTGAACATCGAGATACAGGGCGGTGGCCACATCTCGATCGAAGCCAGCAGCATCGAGATGCCCGACCGCCATTGACCGGGCCCTCAGCGTTCGCTCCTCGCTCTGTCCACAACGTCAGGACGGCCGAGGCGATTTGGGTGCCCCGTCGGGCACGTCGGACGAGCGCACCCGAGTGGCATCGTCAGCTTGGGAAGCCCGGCAGGGACGGACCGGATGTGTCCAGGGCTGGCCGCTGAGGTCCGACCAGCGGTCCGAGGTGACCTGGGTTGGCCGGGCTGTGTGGCCCGTGTGTGGCCCGAGCGGCCGCCCCAGCGGTGCCGAGCGGGTGAGGTTCGGGGTCCCACCTGCTCACGCCGTGAGCCGCGAGTAACAACGCGAGCAACGCGGTGATTGTCACCTTGGGAACGTCCGGGGCCCGGCTGTGGGAATTACGAGCTGGAAGTGTCAGTGCCCGTTGAGGCCCACTTGGCAGCAGAGATTACGGACTGTTCGAGCAGGCGAGCGCCAGGCGGGCTACTTGCATCTCTGGCCCGGTCAGCTCTGGCCTGGCCGCGGACTTGGTGGGTTCAGGTTATGACGGCGAAGAGTCGCCAGTCGGCGGGTATGCCTCTGAGTTCGTGCTTGCCGCGGTCGTCGAATGTCGTGCCCGACCCTGCGACGAGGTCGACGACGGTTCGGGACACGAGGACCTCGCCGGGCTGTGCGGTTTCGCAGACGCGACATGCGAGCTGGACGGCGATGCCCGCCAGCTCGGTGCCACGTCGTTCGACGTCACCGGTATGGATCCCGACCGGGACGTCGAGGCCGATCTGGCGGGCGGCGTCGCGGATCGCGGTCCCACACGGATCGCTCGGGCGGGGCCGTCGAAGGTGGCGAGTACGGGGGCGGGGTCTCCCACTTCGGCCTGAGCCCCGGCGCCGCATTCACGACAACCGCATCGTGTTCAACTACGCGTTCGACGAGGGCGGCGGGGTCATGGTCGGCGGCGAGCTGCGGGGCGAGCTGGGCCAGCCCGGCAGCGGGCTGTCGCTCGGCTCCGGCCCGGTCACGGTCGAGCGCAACGAGATCCGCGGCAACGTCTCCAACGACGACGGCGGCGGCATCCGGCTGCTCAGCCCGGTGCAGTGGAAGGTGCGGACCGCCAACAACCTCGTGGTCGACAACCTGGCCACCGACCTCGGCGGCGGCATCTCCCTCGACGACGCCCTCGACGTGGACATCGTCAACAACACGGTGGCGCACAATGTCACGACCGCCACGTCCGAGGACGCCGACATCAGCTGCAACACCCAGGAGTCGTTCGATCGACGCGCCGGCGCTGAGGGACCTCGGCTACACGGGTGCGGGGATCGTGGTGGCCGGGCTTGGACACCGGCGTCGTCGTCGGTCACCCCGATCTCGCAGCTCGCTGGCGCGGCGGCACGAACAGCTGGTTCGACCCCAACGGCGAGCGTGCCACGCCCACCGACGTCAACGGCCACGGGACGTGGACGATGGGGGTGGCGGTCGGCGCCATCCCCCCCGGCGGTCCCGCCGGCGTTCGACCTTCGGGGCCTGCGGGCGGCCGGCATCCTGCCAGTGTTCGCGGCCGGGAACTTCGGCCCGGGTGGCTCGACGAGCACCAGCCCGGCCAACTATCCCAAGGCGCTCCGGTCGGCGCCACGGACATCGGCGACCAGGTGTACGCCGGCAGCGGGCGCGGGCCGTCGGCGTGCGGGGAGCCCTCCTCCACCTGGACGGATTCGGACATGCGTTCCGCTGGACCCCGTTCGGTGGTCTCCAGGATCTGGGCACGCTGCCCGGCGGTACGACCAGCCGCGGCGAAGCGATCAACGAACGCGGGCAGGTCACGGGGTCCGCAGACACATCAGACGGTGCCCGTCACCCATTCCTCTGGACCCCGTAACCTCGGGAGCTGACCGATTGCCTGGCGGCATCCACCGCGGCCATGGCACCTCGGCGGTCGCGAAGCTGCCCACGTCGATGCCGTCGTCGGGCAGCCTGGAGATACCGGTGGAGATCCGCTTTCGGTGACCCGGGCAGGCA
>JBKPRV010000098.1:0-7739 GCA_046734715.1 Actinomycetota bacterium
GCGGCGTCGGGCACGCCGACCACGTCGTTCCAGGCGACGCAGCCGTCGGGGACGTCGCCTCGCACGACGATCGTCGTGACGTCCGGTAGCGAAGCGAAGTGCGGGGCCAGGCGCTCCATCCGCTCGTCGTCGGCGACGAGCAGCTTCGTCCCCGAGTCCTGCAGCCCGTACTCGAGCTCGGGTCCGGTCCACCACGCGTTCAGCGGGACCACGATCGCGCCGGTGGCGGCCGCACCGAAGAAGGCGATGGGCCACTCCGGGAAGTTGCGCATCGCGATGGCGACGCGGTCGCCCTTCAGCACGCCGAAGTCCTCGACGAGCGCCCGGGCTAAGGCGGCCGCCGCGGCGTAGTGGTCGGCGAAGGTCGTGCGCTCGTCCTCGTAGACGACGAACGTCGCGTCGCCGTGCCCCCGGCTCAGCTCGAGCAGGGCGCGGATCGTCGGCGGTGCGTTCTTCCACGTCTTCGTCGGCCGGCCGTCGATGTCGACGACCTCGACCTCGAACGGTGCCCCCGGCGCGGTCAGCGAGGCGTGGATGTCAGCGATCGACGTCGGCACAGGTGCATCTCCAGTGTGCGGCGGTGGTCAGGCCATCATCGCCGACGTTCCGTCCGGACGCTGGTGCGGATCAGGCCGGGCCCCGGAGGTGTGCCACATCCGGCCCTCCGTCGCGACGATCGACCCGCGGGCGCGTCAAACGGCGCCATCTGCTCGGCCAGGTCCCCTGGCAGGTCCGCCGCCGGATCGCGGTCGTCGCCCTCGCCGGGGTTGCCCTGGCCACTAGCCGAGCGGCGTCGCCTTCACGAAGTCGACGATGACCGCCGCCAGCTCGGGGCCGCGGTCTTCCTGGAGGAAGTGGCCGGCGCCGGTGATGGTGGCGTGCGCCTGGCCCTGGGCGCCCGGGATCCGGGACTCGAACGGGCGGGCGCCGCCGCGGGTGATGGGGTCGCCGTCGGAGAAGGCGGTGAGCACGGGCTTGTCCCAGCGCTCGAGCACCCGCCAGGCGGCGCGGTTGGCCTCGGCCGCGGGGTCGTCGGCGCTGGTCGGCACCAGGGTGGGGAAGACCCGGGCGCCGGCCTTGTAGGAGTCGTCGGGGAAGGGGGCGTCGTAGCCGGCGATCACCTCCGGGGTCAGCGACGAGGTGCAACCCCCGTTGACTATGCCACCTACCGGGAACTCCTCGGCCTCCTGCGAGAAGCGCTGCCAGGCCAGGAAGGCGTCGGTCGGCGGGCGGTCGCCGGTGGGCAGCCCGGAGTTGGCCACGACGATCCGGGCGAAGCGGTCCGGGTTCTCGGCCGCCACCCGCAGGCCGACGAGGCCGCCCCAGTCCTGCCCGACCAGCGTCATGTCGCGCAGGTCGAGCTGGTCGAGCAGCGCCGCGCGCATCCACTCGACGTGGCGGGCATAGCTGTAGTCGGACCGCTCGGCCGGCTTGTCGGAGCGGCCGAACCCCACCAGGTCGGGGACGACGCAGCGCAGCCCCGCGTCGACCAGCACGGGGACCATGTGCCGGTACAGGAACGACCACGACGGCTCCCCGTGCATCAGCAGGACCACCCCGCCGTCGGGCGACCCCTCGTCGAGGTGATGGACGCGCAGCCGGCCCCCGTCACCGTCGTCCACCTCTACGTAGTGCGGGGCGAAGTCGAAGTCGGGGAGGCCGGCGAAGCGGTCGTCGGGGGTGCGGAGGGTCTGCACGAGGACTCCTTGGCAGGGCAGGCGGATCAGGTCACTGGTGGGCCATGAGCTGGCTCAGCTCGGCCGCATCGTCCGCCGTCACCGAGCCCGACGTGTCGAGCACGACCCGCTCGATCACCCCGGTGAACCGGTACGGCGGCCGGAAGGCACCGGGGTCGACCGAGTCGGCGTGGGCGTAGCCACAGGTCACGCCGTAGAAGCCCAGGCCGGCGACGAGCGAGTAGGGCAGCGGCGAGACGGCCACGAGCGCGCCCCCGACGTACAGCTTCGAGCGCCCGGGGACGCCCTGGCCGCTGAGGAAGTCGACAGGAGCGCCCGTGGGCTCGAACTCGTAGCGCAGGACCTGGGGTCCCTCCGGCACCGGGTCGGGCGACGAGACCCGGAACTGGCGGAGGCCCACGTAGTTGAGGACGTGATGGAGGCGGCCGTCCTGCAGGTAGAACGCGAAGCCCACATGGCGCCCGCCCTGGGTGAGGAGCACGCCCTCGGCGCCTCCCGCCGGGATCGTGACCTCCGCGGTGATCGAGTACGGCCGGCCCGTCAGCCGGGGAGCCATGGTGAACGTCAGGGGAGCCGCCCCGGGCCGGAACTCGATGGCTCGCGACGACTGGCTGCCCGCGAGGCGGGCCCCCGCCCGGCCGCGGGGCGACGCCAGCGGCAGGACGCCGTAACGCTCGGCCTCCTCGTACCACCGGGCGATCATCTCCCGCAGCCGCTCGGGCTCGGCCGCCGCCAGGTTGGTCGTCTCGGTCGGGTCCGTGCGGAGGTCGAACAGCTCCCATTCGTCGCGGTCCATCTCGTCGAGCAGCTCGGGCGTCAGCTCGGTGAACCGGAAGTCGCGGCCCCGGGCCGCGGCCTCGGCCAGGCTCGGTCCCGCGAAGGGGCACACGGCCCGCCAGCCGTCGTGGTCGAGCGCGCGGTAGCCGTGCATCTCGAAGTACTGCGTCGCCCGCGGCGCCGGGGCCTCGGCGTCGCCGAAGGACGGCGCAAAGCTCGCCCCGTGGAACGGCTGCTGCGCCACGCCCGCCACCGCCCCCGGCAGCGGGACACCGGCCGCGTCGAGCAGCGTCGGCAGGATGTCGATGGCGTGGGCGTACTGGCGCCGCACCGCGCCGTGGTCCGCGATGCCGGCCGGCCACGAGACGATGCAAGGCTCGCTGACCCCGCCGCGGTAGGTCTCGCGCTTCCACCGGCGGAACGGGGTGGTGCCCGCCCAGGTCCAGCCCCACGAGTAGTGCGGGAACGTGTCGACGCCGCCCCACCCGTCGAAGTGGCGGAGGTTGTCCTCGAGCCGCTCGGGCAGGAAGTTGAAGAACAGCGACTCGTTGAACGTCCCGGCCGGGCCGCCCTCGGCGCTGGCGCCGTTGTCCGAGAGGGCGACGACGATGGTGTTGTCGAGCTCGCCCAGGCTCTCGATGAAGTCGAGGACGCGGCCGAAATGGTGGTCGGTCTGGGTGAGGAACCCGGCGTAGACCTCCATCTGGCGGGCGAACATGCGCCGGGACTCGGCGTCGAGGTCGTCCCACGCCGGCACGTCGGGGTCTCGCACCGACAACCTCGCGTGGTCGGGGACGACGCCGGCGGCCAGCTGGCGGGTGAAAACCTCGCCGCGATAGGTGTCCCAGCCCTGGTCGAAGCGCCCGCGGTAGGGCTCCACCCATTCGGGCTCCACGTGGTGGGGGGCGTGGCCCGCCCCGGTGGCGTAGTAGAGGAAGAAGGGCTTGTCCGGCGCCGCCACGTGCGCGTCCTTGATCATCTGGATGGCATGGTCGGCGAGGTCGGGGTTGAGGTGGTACCCCTCCTCGGGCGCCGCCGGCGGCGGGATGGGCGTGTTGTCCTGCACCAGGTCGGGGAACCACTGGCTCGTGTCGCCGCCCATGAAGCCGTAGTAGCGCTCGAAGCCCCGGCCGAGCGGCCAGGCGCGGTACGGGCCTGCGCTCGACGTCTCGGTGGGTGGCGTGAGGTGCCACTTGCCGACCGCGAAGGTGTTGTAACCGGCATCGCGCAGGATGGCCGGCAGGAAGGCCTGGTCGGGGCCGGCCATGCCGTGGTAGCCGGGGAACCCCATCGACAGCTCGACCAGCGCGCCAATCCCCACGCTGTGGTGGTTGCGCCCGCTCAGCAGGCAGGCCCGGGTCGGCGAGCAGAGGGCGGTGGCGTGGAAGTTCGTGTAGCGGAGGCCCCGGGCGGCCAGCCGGTCCAGCGTCGGCATCTCGCAGCTGCCACCGAACGGGGACGGTTGCGCGAAGCCGACGTCGTCGAGCACGAGCAGCACGATGTCCGGCGCGCCGGTTCTCGCCGTGGGCACCGGCGGCCAGGCCGGCTCCGACTCCCGCAGCGTGCGACCGATCCGCCCGGTGAACGCCGGTCCCGCCCCGTCGCCTGAGATGCTCATTGGCGCACCCTTCGGGCTGCGCGCAATGAGCACTCGGCCCACGGGGCCGAGTAACGCACTGTGTTTCTGGTTCGCTCGACAAGCTCGCTCACGCCCTGTCCCCTCTCGCCTGTGGACGCCCACACCTTCGCACGTCCGACTACCCATTGACGCTTGTACAAACCAGTGCTTGTGTATGGCTATGGCTACGAGCGTCACGACCGGGATCGTCGAGCTGTTGGAGCAAGGCTTCGGGTGGACCGATGACCGCCTGGCCCGGGTCGGGCCGGGGGACCTCGACGCCCCCACGCCCTGCGACGGGTGGCGGCTGCGCGACCTGCTGAACCACATGCTGGCGGCGCTCGGGCGGCTGGCGGCGGCGGCCAAGGGCGGGGTGGCGCCGCCCGAGCGGGACCGCCTGGGGGACGACTGCGGGCGGAGCGCGTTCGCCGAGGTGCGGGAGCGGGCGCTCAGGGTGTGGCAGGCGCCGGGGGTGATGGAGCGCACCTGCGCCCTGCCCCTCGGGGCGATCCCGGCGCCCATGGCGGCGCGGCTGAACCTGGTCGAGGTGGTGGTGCACGGCTGGGACGTGTCGCGGGCCACCGGCGAGCGGGCCGACATCCCCGACGGCCTGGCCCGGCCGATCCTGGAGTTCTCCCGCCGCGCCGTGGAGCCGGCTCGAGGCCGGGCCTTCGGGCCCGACCGGACCACCGGCGAGTCCCTGTCCGACCGCACCGTCTCGTTCCTGGGGCGCCGGCCGTGAGCGGGGCCGAGCCGGCGCGGGCCGAGCTCGACGCCGCGCTGCGGGCTCTGGCCGACGGCACCCGGCGGACGATCCTGGCCGTGGTGCGGGACCGGCCGCGGGCGGTGGGGGAGATCGCCGGGGACGTCGCCATGTCGCAGCAGGCCGTGTCCCACCACCTGCGGGTGTTGCGGGGCGCCGGCCTGGTGACCGAGCAGCGGGAGGGGACCCGGCACCTGTTCCGCGTGCGCAGCGACGGGTTCGACGTGGTGCAGGCCTACCTGTCCGACTTCTGGCCCGCGCACCTTGCCGCCCTCAAGCGGGCGTCGGAGCGGGCCGCGAGGCGAGATGGCTGAGTTCGCCACCTCCATCGACATCGCGGCGCCGCCGGGCGTCGTGTTCGCCCACCTCGTGACCCCGGAGGGCATGGTGGCGTGGATGGGCCAGCACGCCGAGCTCGATCCCCGGCCCGACGGCACCTTCGCGGTCGACATCAACGGCTCGCCCGTGCGCGGCCGTTACCTCGAGGTCGATCCGCCGCGGCGGGTGGTCGTGTCCTGGGGGGTGGCCGGGAGCGAGGTGCACCCGCCGGGATCGTCCCGGGTCGAGTTCACCCTGGTCCCGGTGGGGGACGGCACCCGGCTCGACCTGGTCCATCGGGACCTGCCCGACGAACGGGCGCCCGGCTACGCCCGGGGCTGGGAGCACTTCCTTCCCCGCCTGGCCGAAGCCGCGCCCGGTGGCGATCCGGGCGCGGATCCCTGGGTCGACCGCTGGGCCCGTGAGCCGTGACCGCCCAGGACGTGTTCGACGAGCTGGCCCAGGAGCACCTGGCCCGAGGGGACGTCAGCCTCGGCCGGATGATGAACAGCCAGGGCCTGCGGGTCGGGGACAGAGGGAAGTACTACGCCCTGGTGTCCCGCGGCCGCCTCGTCCTCAAGCTGCCGGCGGCCCGGGCCGCGGGCCTGGTGGCGGCAGGCGAGGCCGTCCCCTTCGAGCCCAGCCCGGGGCGCAAGATGCGCGAATGGGTCGCCCTCGAACCGTCGCCGCGGCCGGCCGACGACCACGTCCGCTGGCGCGAGCTCCTGGCCGACGCCCGCGCCTACGCCGGGGATGTCGACCCCTGACGGGCGATTCCGCACCGCTGCGGACAGGCCAGTAGCTTCCACCCCGTGACTGAACTCGCGACCCAGGACGAGGTCACCAGCACCACACCGCCGCGACGCATCCAGCCCTACCAGATCGCCGTGGGCGTGGGCGTGGCCTTCGCGATCGTCGTGGTCCTCTCGGGCGTGGCCGCCACGGTGAACCAGTGGCACGACGTCAAGCCGGTCCAGCGTGAGGTGTTCGGCAACATCCCCTCGCCGTGGAAGGCCGTGTTCTACACGGTCATCCCGCTCGTGATCCTCTACGGCGGGATCATCTTCAGCCAGCGGGTCAGGAACTGGCAGCGGGGAGCACCCGACGACCGCGGTACCACCAAGGCCAACGTGGGCCGCCGCCTCGCCGACTTCCGGGCCGGTGTCTACATGCAGACCCTGCTGCGAGACCCGGCCGCGGGCGTCATGCACTCGCTGATCTACTTCAACTTCCTGATCCTCCTGGCGGTCACCACCGTGCTGGAGATCAACCACCAGGTGCCCGAGGGGATGAAGTTCCTCCACGGCCAGACGTACCAGGCCTACTCCCTGGTGGGCGACGTGGCCGGCGCGCTGTTCACGTTCGGCGTGGTCTGGGCCATCGTGCGCCGCTACGTGCAGCGGCCCTACCGCATCCGCATCAAGTCCAAGCCCGAGCACGCGCTGATCCTGGCCACCTTCCTCGGCCTCGGCGTCACCGGCTTCCTGACCGAGGCGATGCGCATCGCGCTGGAGGGCCGCCCCCAGTACGAGAAGTGGTCGGTGGTGGGCTACCCGCTGTCCGGCCTGTTCGACGGCTCCAGCCACCTGCAGGGCCTGCACCAGATCTGGTGGCTGGTCCACGTCCTGCTGTTCGTGCTGTTCCTCGTGATCCTGCCGATCACCATGCTGCGGCACATGTTCACCTCGCCGCTGAACATGTACCTGCGGGACCGTGAGCGACCCAAGGGCGCCATGAAGGCCATGCCCAACCTCATGGAGACCGAGCTGGAGACGTTCGGCGCCTCCACCGTCGAGGACTTCACCTGGAAGCAGCTGCTCGACACCGATGCTTGCACGATGTGCGGGCGCTGCACCTCGGTGTGCCCGGCGCACGCCACCGGCAAGCCACTCGACCCCCGCGAGATCGTGCTCAAGACCGGCGAGGTCATGGCCGCCACCGGCAACCCGGTGGTCTCGCCTCCCATCGGCGTCGACCCCGAGATCACCGTCAGCGCCGACTCGCTGTTCGAGCGCATCACGCCCGAAGAGGTGTGGGCCTGCACGTCCTGCAAGGCGTGCGACGAGATCTGCCCGGTCAACATCGAGATCCTCGACAAGATCCTCGACATGCGGCGGTACCTGTCGCTCATGGAGTCGAACTTCCCCACCGAGCTGGGCACCGCTTACCGGTCGATGGAGAACTCGGGCAACCCGTGGGGCCTGTCGCAGTCGGACCGGGCCGCGTGGGCGGCCAAGGTCCCGGGCGTGCCCATCGTCGAGCCCGGCGACAGCTTCGACCACGAGTTCCTGTACTGGGTCGGCTGCGCCGGCAGCTTCGACGACAAGAACCAGAAGGTGAGCGTGGCCATGGCCAAGCTCATGCAGCGGGCGGGCATCGACTTCGCCATCCTCGGCCCGTCCGAGAACTGCACCGGCGACCCGGCCCGCCGCTCGGGCAACGAGTACATCTACCAGATGCTCGCCATGCAGAACATCGAGTCGCTCAACGGCATGGGCGTGCGCAAGATCGTCACCCAGTGCCCGCACTGCTTCAACACGCTGTCCAACGAGTACCCGCAGCTGGG
>JBKPRV010000099.1:0-3048 GCA_046734715.1 Actinomycetota bacterium
GAACGGGGCCTGCGCTTCGACGCCATCGCCATCGATCTGGCCGTGCCCGGCGGCGGATGGGAACGGGCGGCCTCGGTGGGCGGCGCCACCGCTCATCACCGCGAGGTGGTCCTGCACCACCGCGACGAGATCGTCGGCCGCCTCGTAGTGGGGTGGGACGACGCCGCCCTGCGCACCCGGGAGGCCGAGATGCTCGACCAGCTCGCCGGCCCGCTCAGCCTCGCGGTGAGCTGGGTGCGCCTGGCGGCCGACCTGCGCCGCTCCAGCCTGGCGGTGGTGTCGGCCCGCGAGGAGGAGCGCCGCCGGCTGCGGCGGGACCTGCACGACGGCGTCGGCCCCACCCTCACCGGGGTCTCGCTCGGGATGCGCACCGCCGTGCGCCAGCTCGACCGCGCCGCGGAGGCGGGCTCGCCCCCACCGTCGCCGGCGCTGCTGGCCCGCATGGCCGACGAGGTCGACGGGGTGGTGCAGGAGATCAAGCGGATCGTGCGCGACCTGCGCCCCACGGCCCTCGACCAGCTCGGCCTGACGGGCGCGCTGGCCGAGTTCTCCCGCCGGTTCGCGGGCGACCTCGACATCCGGCTGTCGCTGCCGGAAGCGCCCGCGCCGCTGCCGGCCGCCGTCGAGGTCGCGGTCTACCGGATCGTCACGGAGGCGCTCACCAACGTGGTTCGCCACGCGCACGCCGAGCGCTGCTGGGTGCGCATCGTCACCGACGACCCGGTCGAGATCGACGTCATCGACGACGGCATCGGCATCGACCACCGCCGGTCCGACGGCGTCGGCCTGACCGCCATGCGGGAGCGGGCCGCCGAGCTGGGCGGCGCCGTCGAAGTGGTCCGCGGGCCGACGACCGGCACCCACCTGCACGTCCGGCTCCCGGCGGCCCTGCCGTGACCGGGCCCGAAGGCGTGCTGCGCATCGCCCTCGTCGACGACCACCCCATGTACCGCATGGGCCTGGCGGTGGCCATCGCCGAGATGGCCGGGATCGAGGTCGCGGGCGAGGCGCAGAGCGCGGCTGAGGTCGCCGACCTGGTGGCGTCCACCCGCCCGGACATCGTGCTGCTCGACGTGCGGCTGGCGGACGAGTCGGGCCTCGAGGTCAACCGCTGGCTCGCCACCCACCATCCCGAGGTCAAGGTCATCATGCTGACCATGTCCGAGGATCACGACCACGCCCTCACCGCGCTGCGGGACGGTGCCGCGGGCTACCTGGTGAAGGGCGCAGATCCCGACCGGCTGGAGCACGCGCTGCGGGCCGCGGCCGCGGGCGACGTCGTGCTCGACCACGACATGGCGCAGGCCGTCACCGAGCTGGCGATCGCCCGCCGCCGCGGCCCGGGCGGCCGCCCCTTCTCCGAGCTGACCCAGCGGGAGTACGACATCCTCGACCTCATCGCCCAGGGCCTCGACAACCAGGCCATCGCCCGCCGCCTGGTCCTCAGCCCCAAGACGGTCCGCAACCACGTGTCGAACGTCTTCACCAAGCTCAACGTGGCCGACCGCTCCCACGCCATCGTCCTCGGCCGCGAGCGCGGCCTGGGCCAGGGCCTGGGCTGACCGCCCATCGCCTCACGCGAGTGGCACCCCACCCGTGTCCACGGCGCGGATCAGGTCGAGGCGGGAGGGGCAGCCCGTCTTGGCGTACACCCGGGAGAGGTAGACCTCGATGGTCTTGCGGCTGTAGTGCATCGCCGCCGCGATCTGCCGGTTCGAGTAGCCCTCCCGTACCAGGCGCACGAGCTGCATCTCGGTATCGGTCAGGTCGGACCTCGCCCGGGTGACCCGGCGCGGCACGGTGAGGCCTCGGGCCCGAAGGCCGGCGGCTGCCCGCCGCCGCCAAGGGGCGGCGCCGCACGAGTCGAACGCCCGGTAGGCCGCCGCCAGGTTGGCCGCGGGATCGTCGTCCAGCTCGCCGAGCACGAGCAGCGCGTGGGCCCGCTCGAAGTCCCACGACTCCGCCTCGGCTTCGTCGCGGTAGGCGCGGGCCACGCCGACGTCGCGGTCGACAACCGCTCGCGCCCGCAGCGCGGGCATCCGGCATTCGAGCCAGCCCGTGCCGGTCGCCAGCGCCTCGGCCTCCGCGAGCGCGGCGGTCGCGTCCTCGCGACGGTCGAGCTCCAGCTGGATGTCCACGACGAGGCCCAGGATCTCGGCCAACTTCCACACGCTCCCCCCGCGTGTGCCGGCGGCCGTCCGCTCTGCGTCGAGCAGCGCGAGCGCCGCCTCGCGGTCGCCCAACGCGTGGTGGACACGAGCCCGCACGAGCGCAACGGCGCGTGCCACCGCGACGATGGGGCTGGCCAGCCCGGCCGCTCGGGCTGCGGCGTCGTCGAGATCGCCGCGGTTCACCGCGATCTCGCAGGCCATGCAGGCCAGAAGCTGGGCCGAGGCCACTGTGCCCCGCTGCTCGAGATCAAAGGCGGTGGTGCCGATCTGTGCGAGCGCCTCGTCCCAGCGCCCCCTCATCCAGAGCACGCGCACGCGGGCAGTCTCGGAGCTGCCGCCGATCGAGCCCGGAGCGCCGTCCGGGCGGAGCGCAGTCGCCTCGCGCAGGTGCTCCTCGATGCGGGCGACCAGTCCGGGGCGCCAGTCGGCGTACGCCACCAGCTCGTGCGCGGCCAGGCTCACCGTAGGTGACGCCTCCGCCGGCAGGGCTTCCACGCGGCGGAGCAGGTCGGTGGCCACTCCGACCTCGCCCACATGGTTGGCGTACTGCACGAGGTGGGACAGCGCCATCAGCTGGGCCGCCGGCGTCACCCAGGCGCCGTCGAGCGCGGCGACGGCGTCGGCGAACGTGGCGGCCGCCTCGCCGTAGCGCCCCGCCTGGAGGGCCAGGTTGGTACGGATCGCCAGCAGCGGGCAGTCGCTGGCGCCACGCTTCCGCTCAGCGTCGACGATCTCGATGGCGTCGTCGGGCCGACCCCCCAGGTACAGGTCGTTCACCACGAACGCCGCAGTGGCGTCGCGCAGCGGTCCGCCGGACAGGGCGGCGAGCGCCTCGGCGCCGACGGCGGCCGCCTCGCGCGGGCGGGCGCCCACGTGC
>JBKPRV010000100.1:0-2979 GCA_046734715.1 Actinomycetota bacterium
GAGCCACACCGTCCCAGGTGCCCGAGCTGATCGTCATCGTCGGACCGATCGCGTCGGGGAAGAGCACGGTCGATCGTCGATGCGCTGGCGGCTGAGCTCCTGGGACACCGGGGCTGAGAAAGTCGTTGGCTCGCCTCACCCGCCTGTGCGAGCGTCCGTGAGTGCCCGAGGACCACTTCGGCGGAGAGGTTGCCGCGCGCTACGACGAGAGCTCCCCCGAGATGTTCGACCCGAGCGTGCTCGAGCCGACGGTCGACCTGCTGGCCGAGCTCGCCGGGGGCGGTGCCGCCCTCGAGCTCGCCATCGGCACCGGCCGGGTCGCGGTTCCGCTCGCCGCCCGGGGCATCCGCGTGTCCGGCATCGATCTCTCCGCCGACATGGTGGCGCAGCTCCGCGCCAAGGACGGCGCCGACGGCATCGACGTCACCATCGGTGACATCGCGACGACCCGGGTCGACGGCAGCTTCCGGCTCGTCTACCTCGTGTACAACACGATCGGGAACCTGTTCACCCAGGATCGGCAGGTGGCGTGCTTCGCGAACGCGGCGGCGCACCTCGAGCCCGGCGGCTGCTTCGTGATCGAGCTCGTGGTCCCCGACCTGCGGCGCCTGCCACCGGGCGAGGATGCTCGCGTGTTCGCCCACGCCCCGGGCTATGTGGGCTACGACCGCTACGTCGATCTCGTCGCCCAGCAGGCGGTCTCGAACCACTTCCATGCCGACGGGTCGGGCGTGCGCGAGTTCAGGACCCCGTTCCGGTACGTGTGGCCCTCCGAGCTCGACCTCATGGCCCGGCTCGCCGGCCTGTCGCTGCGTGACCGCTGGGCCGGCTGGGACCGCTCACCCTTCACCGGCGAGAGCACGTCCCACGTGTCGGTCTGGGAGAAGGGTCACTCCCAGGGCCTTTGAACCTGAGTTGTCGTGCCAGCATGACGGCGTGCACCCGCTCGACGACCATCCCCTGCGCACGCTGTTCCGGGCCCCGCGGTCGGGCACCAGGCGGGCGTCGTCGTGGGACCGTACGGGCGGCAACGACGACTACGTGCGGGTCCCACCGGGCGCCGCGACCACCCTGCTCGACGTGACCGGCGCGGGGTGCGTCACCCGCATCTACGTGGCGCTGGCCGCCTACGAGCTCACCGACCTCCGGGACGGGATCCTGCGGTGCTGGTGGGACGGCGAGGCGGAGCCGTCGGTCGAGGTGCCGCTCGGTGACTTCTTCGGCGTCACCCACGGGCGGGTCCGCGAGTACTCGAGCTTCTTCACCACCGTGAACCCGGGCATGGGCGCCTCGCCGGGGCTCAACGCCTACTTCCCCATGCCCTTCGCCACCGGAGCGTGCATCGAGATCGAGAACCGCGCCGACGCCTTCCTCGGCGGCCCGCTGGGCATGGTGTGGTTCCACATCGAGTACGAGACGTTCGACGAGCCCCCGCCGGCGGACGTGCTCCGCTTCCACGCCCAGTACCGGCAGGAGCGGCCGACAACCCCGGCCATGGAGCCCCGCGACACGCAGCTCCACCCGGGCGTGAACCTCGACGGCGACCACAACTACGTGGCCCTGGAGGCCCAGGGCCGAGGCCAGATGGTCGGGCTCGTCCTCGAGGTCGAGAACATCGCCGGCGGGTGGTACGGCGAGGGTGACGACATGGTGTTCGTCGACGGGGACGCCTGGCCGCCTCGCATCCACGGCACCGGCCACGAGGAGGTGTTCGGCGCCGGGGCGTGCGTGCTGCGCGAGTACTCCCGCCCGTACGCCGGGTTCCACCTCGTCGAGAACCGGGACTACCACGGCCTGGTGGGCATGTACCGGTGGTACGTGGCCGACCCCATCCGCTTCGACCGGTCGCTCCGGTGGACGATCGAGCACGGCCATGCCAACAACTTCGGCAACGACTACTCGTCCGTGGCCTACTGGTACCAGACCGAGCCTCACGTCCCGTTCCCCGCGCTGCCGCGGCGCGATGCCATGCGCCCGCCGCTGCCCGCCGGGTTCGACGAGGTGCGGCTGGAGATCCTCACAGGCATGGCCAAGCTCGCCGGCCCGGCCGAGAACCTGGCGCGCGTCGCCCAGTTCGCCGAGCCGTACTACCGCGGCGAGTTCGACCTCGCGCGGGAGCGGCTCCGAGCGCTCGACGTGCCGTAGCCGGCGGGCTCCGTCCCGGGCTCAAGCCCCGGGAGCGTAGGCCTGGTCGCCGACCAGCCGGACCACCTCGTCCGGCGTGGTCGGACCGTCGTGGATGAGCCGGCCGTCCCGCAAGGCCAGGCACCGGTCGACCCGCTCGACGTAGGACGGCTCGTGGGTGGCGACCACTATCGCCGCTCCCGCGGCGTGCGCCTCGTCGAGCAAGCGCAGCAGGGCCTCGCGGCCGGGGACGTCGAGGCCGACGAAAGGCTCGTCCACCAGCAGCACCTGGAAGGGCCGCACCAGTCCCACCGCGAGCGCCGCCTTCTGGCGCAACCCCCGGCTGAACCGGGCCGGCAGGTCGTCGGCCCGATCCGCCAGGCCGATGGCGGCGATGAGGTCGTTGAGCTGCTCCTCCGACGCGTCCACCCCATGGAGGCTGGCGATGTAGGCGAGGTGCTCGCGCACGCTCAGGTCGTCGTAGAGCACCGGGTTGTCCGGGACGAACGACAGCGCCGCCCGGGCCTCGGGCGCCCCCACCGGGTAGCCCGCGACCTCGATCGCGCCCGACGTCAGCTCGAGCAAGCCGGCCGCCAGCCGCAGGAACGTGGACTTGCCCGACCCGTTGTGGCCGACCAGGGCGACGCGCTCGCCCGGGGCGACCGCGAGGTCCAGGGGAGCCAGGGCGACCAGGTCGGAGTACGACTTCGAGGCACGCCGGGCGAGCAGGACGCCGGTGGCGACCGGCGGCCGGCCGGCCCGGGTGCGGGTGGGCCCCGTGGCCTTGTCGCGCGCGAGCCGGGCGCGGCGGGCGGCCTGGTCGCGGGAGCGCCGCCGGGGCTGAGGGGTCCGGGG
>JBKPRV010000101.1:0-6282 GCA_046734715.1 Actinomycetota bacterium
GTGCCGCGGATGTCGATCCCACGGCCCTGGTCACCCCGACGTTGACGTCGGGCGACGGCATGGTGATGCCTCTCGGCTACCCCTCCGACGCTGAGGCGGCGGCGGTCAGCCCGACCCGGCCGTCGTGGACGCCGCAGTCCCACCACGAACCGCTGCTGCTGGCCCACCTTCAGGCATCGCAGACGGCGACCGTGTGGCTCGGGGCTCAGCTCATCGGCCTCGACCAGGACGAGGGCCGGGTCCAGGCCACGATCCTGGAGCGGGCGTCGGGCGAGCAGCGACGGGTGGGGGCGCAGTACGCCATCGCTGCCGACGGGGCGCACAGCACCACACGGGCCCAGCTCGGCATCGCCATGGAGGGCCCCGATGAGCTGGAGGTCTACGAGCGCGTGGAGTTCCTCGCCGCGCTGGACGAAGCCGTGGGGGACCGGCGCCACGCGCTCTACGTCCTCAAGCACCCCGCGGTGGACGGCGCCGTCCTGGCTCGCCGCGGACGTGAGGACCGGTGGGGCCTGTCCCGGGAGCGACCGGCCGACGCCCCCGGAATGGGCGAGCTCGCCGAGCCCGAGCTGGTTGCGATGATCCGCACTGCCGCCGGCGTCACGGACCTCGATGTCGCAATCGAGCGTCTCAGCAGCTTCGCGTTCGCGGCCCAGATCGCCGATCGCTATCGCGCCGGCCGCTGCTTCCTGATCGGGGACGCGGCCCACCGCATGACACCACGCGGGGGCACGGGCATGAACACCGGGATACAAGACGGTTTCGACCTGGGATGGAAGCTGGCCTGGGCGCTCCGCGGCTGGGCGCCTGCGGAGCTGCTCGACACCTACGAGGACGAGCGCCGCCCGATCGGCCTGCACAACGTCGGCCGCGCCGCCTCGGCCGGTGGGGCCCGACGGACCACCGACGAGGCGCTCCCATGGGACCTCGACGACCGCCTCGTCCACTGCTGGCTCGACGGCGGCGGCGCCGAACGAGTCTCGACCCTGGACCTGATCGGCGACGGTCTCACCCTGTTCGCGGCGACCGACGACCCCCGCTGGGCCGACGTGGCCCGACAAAGCGGCTTCACGGCTCCGGTCGAGGTCGTCGCCATCAAACGCCACGCAGCCATGGCACTGGACCTCGGGCCGACCGGCGCTGTGCTCGTCCGACCCGACGGCCACGAGATCGCACGGTGGTCCACGATCGACAGCGAGCTCGAACCTGGTGTCGCCTGGCCCGCACGAGGCCACGCGAGTCGACCGTGACCGGAGCGGAGGACGCCCCCTACCGCCGGGTCCGAGCGATGCCGAGCGGTCCGATGGCGAGCGCGCCGGCGCTGTAACCGGCACTACAGGCCGACCTACCGACGGACTCACGGAACATGACGCAAACTTGCGCCGTGGCTGACGCGCCGGAGACAAGATACGCCCGGTTGGGCGAGGATCGAGTCGCCTACCAGGTGCTTGGCGATGGGCCGCTTGATCTCCTGTATGCGCCGGCTCGTGGAGACAGCCTGGACCTTCGGTTCGACTGGCCACCCCTCGGCGATTTTCTTCGTCGCCTTGCCTCGTTCAGCCGCCTGATCATGTTCGACCGCCGCGGAACCGGCGCCTCGGACTCGATCTCCTACGAAGGGCTGTCGCTCTGGGAGCAGTGGGCCGACGATGTGCGGGCGGTGCTCGATGCCGTCGGCTCGGAGCGCGCGGCGATCCTCGGGGCCGGTGACGTAGGACCGACCGCCGCCCTGTTCGCCGCGACCGAGCCGGAGCGCACCCGTGCACTCATCCTTTTCACGACCAGCGCACGGTTCATGGCAGCCGAGGACTACCCCTGCGGCCTGCCCGAGGAAGTCCTTGAGGAAGGCATGAAGCATCTCGTGCAGACGTGGGGCACCGACGCGCCCGTTGACCTCCTGGCCCAAGCATGGTGGGCGGTGGTCGCGGTCGCACGAACAACAAGAAAATGGCCGGTCGCTGGCTTGTCCCTGTGGTCGCCGTATTCGGGCGTCTCGACTTGTCGTCGCCTAAGGCCCGATCGTTTGCGCTCTCTGTAGCTCCGAGTTCGTCTGATGGCCGGGCAGCCAATCTGGGGGAGATCGGGCCGGCCGCGCAGTCGCATTGGTGATGTTGTCGGACCGGGCTCGGTTGGTCGCCACCGACGAGGCTCGGTAACTGTGGGCCTTAGTCTTCGTCCATGTCGGACGAAGACGACGTCATCGAGCAGCTCTGCGCCGCGGCCAGATCCGGGGGCAGAGCGTGGCGCTCGATCCATCGAGCTGGCGGGGGCGGCGCCGGTGAGCGCGCTCGACCAGCACGGTTCATGCTCGCCATCTTGGCGGGTCACAATCCGGTCGAGACGGCGTTCGCACGCTATGCGGGGTCGCTGATCGTGATCAGCACCTTTCCGACGGCGGCATCCTCGACCGCCCGGTGCGCACCGGCCGTGTCCTCGAGGGGGAAACGGTGGATCGGCAGTCCGTGTTGCTCGCCGATGCCAAGGGCGCCGTCATCGATGGCGCGATCGACGTCTGCCGCGGCGGCGGCGATTCGGTCCCAGCCGGCGGTGTAGAGCAGGACGAACTGGTATCGGGCGTTCAGGCCCATGCTGCGGGCGACGTCCGGGGTGAACGCGGCGCCGTCGGTCGCATAGATCGCGATGGTTCCCCGCGGGCGGAGCACCGCCAGGTCGAGCTCCGCGTTCGCGCCGGCCGCCACCTCGACCACGAGGTCGACGCCGCCGGGCGCGACCCGGCGAACCTGTTCGGCGACATCGGCGTTCTTGTAGTCCATGACCTGGTGCGCCCCGGCCGCCCTCGCTAGTCGCGCCTTCGCCTCACTGCTGACGGTGGCGATCACGTTCGCGCCGGCCCAGCACGCCAGCTGGATGGCCGCGTTGCCGACGGCGCCGGCGCCGCCCGAGACGAGGACAGTGCTGCCCTGAAACGCACCGGGTTCGAGCCGGGTCGGCCCGTCTTCGCTGACCGTCAGCGCGCGATGCGCCGTGCACCCCGGGATGCCCACGCTGGCGCCGACGTCGAAGCCGGCGCCGTCCGGGAGCGGGAAGACGCGCTCCGCGGGGACCACCGTGTAGTCCTGAGCGGTCCCGCTCGCAGGACGGTTGTGCCCGGCGAGCGTCACCCAGACACGATCGCCCACGGAATGTTCCTTCACCCCCGATCCGACCGCGTCGACGACGCCCGCGCCGTCGTGGTTCGCGACGGTCATGTCCGAGATCGCGTCCCCGTAGCTGCCCCGGCGTGACTTCCAGTCCGTCGGGTTCACCCCCGAGACCGCGACCCGGATCCGCACCTCGCCGGCCGCGGGCTCGGCGATCGGTCGCTCGACGAGCTCGAGCACCGATGGGTCGCCGTGCCGCGAGTAGGCGATCGCCCGGTTCACCCTGCGGCCCAGAAGGCGCAGTGGTGACGCGACGCGAATCCGTCATCGAGCTGTGGTTGCGGCGTCACGAGTGAGAGGCCCTGCCCGCCGTCGGCGAACGACGGCCACGCAACGGTCGGCGTGGACGGGTCGCCCGTCGCCGCGAAGCCGGCCCACGCCGCCCGCATGGCGGCGGCGAGCTTCTGCTGGTCGGCGGTGAGCGGCACCTGGATGGGCGCGTTGGGCAGGTCGACGAGGTAGGGCAGCTCGGATGTGTGCGTCGCCACTGGGATCACTCCGTAGCGTGGGGGTGCCGCATCGTCGTTGAACTCGTAGGCGAACGTCGGGACGCGTGCGGAGGTCCACTGGTCCACCTGCAGCGCCGGGCAGGCGAAGTTGGCGTCGCCGACCAGCACGCTGAAGGCGACCGTCGCGGACGGGTACGAGCTGGTCGGATACTCGGCGGCGATCACGGCCGCCCTGGCGTCGGAGACGCCGAGCGTCCGGCTGATCTGTTGCTGGTAGTTGGCGTCGGTGACCTCCGGCGGCATCAGCGGCACGAACGTGCCACCGCTGACGGCCACGCCGAGCCCGGCGACGAAGAGGAGCTCCTCGACGTGGTTGCTCCCGTTGAGGACCGGTACCCGGGCGGACCGGCCGGCTGCCAATGCGGGGCCGATCGATTCGGTGAGGACCTTGCCGTCGACGACGCTTGGGATGGCAGCGGTCGGGAAGTTGTCGACCAGGGCAGAGACGGGCGCATCGCGCAGGCAGCTCGCGGTCTGGTCAGCGCAGTCCACGTCGGGGTCTGCGGCGAAGGCCTGACCGAACGCCTCGGCGTCGGCGAGCGGCAGCTGGGTCAGCGCGAACGCTCCGCTCTGCACGATCGCCCGGTCGAACAGGCCTCGCGAGCCGCGAGAGACGAGGTGCGCGAGCACCGACAGGCCGCCGGCGGACTCTCCGGCGATGGTGACGTTGTGGGGGTTGCCGCCGAAGTCACGGATGTTGTGCTTCACCCAGCGCAACGCGGCCTGCTGATCCATCAACCCGTAGTTGCCCGATGGACCGCCCGGGTGCGTGGCGAGGGCGGGATGGGCGAGGAACCCGAGCGCGCCCAGCCGGTAGTTGAGGGTGACGACCACGGTGCCCTCGGCGGCCAGCTGCGTCGGGTCGTAGTTGCGGGCGCCGTCAAGGGCCAGTCCGCCCCCGTGGATCCACACGAGGACCGGCCGGCCGCGCTCAGGCGTGCGGAGGGCGGGCGTGTACACGTTCAGGTAGAGGCAGTCCTCGCTCAGGTCACCGGGCGGCGTGAAGGCGCCGGGCTGCTGGGGGCAGCTCGGCGCAAACTGGGTCGTGTCGCGGACCCCGTCCCATCTGGGGACAGGCTCCGGTGCCCGCCAGCGGAGGTGCCCGGTCGGCGGCGCGGCGTAGGGCACGCCGAGGAAGCCGAAGCCACCGGCGGTTGCCGCCCCGCGCACGGCGCCGTCGTCGGTCTCAACGATGGGACCGTCCGGCGGGCTCGCGGTGGCGGCGACGACGTCGGTCGAGGGGCCGGCGCCGGCCAGGGCGACGACCAGAGCGGCGACGGCTGCCCCGCGCGTGAGGAGCGAGCGACGCTGGAGGTGGGATGTCATCGTTCCTGCTCCCTGGATTCGCGATTGGACCGGCGCCCTCGCAGGATCCCTCCGCGGCGCGGAGGATCGCTCCGGGGGATCTCCCCGGTCGTCCCGACGGGGGCCCAGGTCCGGGACTCGTGCGGGAACCGCTCTCGGCGGGCAACGCGATGCGAAGCTGCCGGCGGGAGCGGATCCCGAGCTTCGTGAACACCTTGCCCAGGTGCCACTCGACGGTCTTCGCGCTGATGAACAGCTGCGCCCCGATCTCGGGGTTCGACAACCCGTCCCGGGCCAGCCGGGCGATCTGCTCCTCCTGCGGGGTGAGCTCGTCGCGAGTCTCGGGGCTGCGCCTGCGGACCTTCTCGCCCGTGGCCATGAGCTCGCGCCGGGCTCGCTCGGCGAACCCGTCCATCCCGATGGCGACGCACAGCTCGTACGCCGTGCGCAGCTGATCACGGGCCTCGACCCGGCGACCCTCACGACGCAACCACTCGCCGTACAGAAGGTGCGCCCGTGCCTGGTCGGGACGGAGCCGGCGTCGTTCGAGCCGCTCGATCGCCTCCCGGTACAGGGCGTCCGCGCGGTCGCCGTCGGCGAGGAGCGCACGACACCGGGCCTCGATGCCGAGCGCGAAGTCGGTGCCGGCCGGCTGCGTCGTCTCGGCGAGCCGTTCGAGCGCCTCTCGCGCCAGCTCGGCGTCGCCGTCGCGCGCCGCGGCCTCGACGAGCTCGGGCAGCGCCCAGCCGGCGAACCAGGGGTTGAACTTGTGCCCCACGGCTCGCTGAGCCGCGGACTTCGCCTGCTCGTAGCGGGCCAGACCGTTGTTGAGGACCGCAGCCGCCCAGTGCGCCGGGACCGCCTCGCCCGCCCGTCCCGGGGACGCCGCCTCTTCGACGACGCCGGCGATCAGTGCGGAGGCTTCTGCGTCTCTGCCTTGCAACGCCCGAAGCGCCGGCAACAGGTACCCGCCGTGCCTGCCGGTCGCCGCCGCGACGCTCTCGGTCTCTTCCATGACGGCCGCAACCCCTGCGAGGTCGCCGACCCACACGCGTGCGATCCCGAACGAGAGCAGGTGTTGCGCCAGCTCCGCGAACGCGCCGGCGTCGCGGACGATCTGCAGGTTGCGCGCCGAGATGGCGAGGAGGCCCTCGTCGTCCCACACGGCGCTGCTCGCGGCCGGCGCCGCCCAGCCCCATCGCCGGACGTCCTCCGGCGGGATGGTCACCAACGCCGCCGTCGCGCGTCGCACGGCGGGCGTCGCGGCGACCCGTCCTTCGGTGGTCAGCATGACCAGGCCGTCGAGC
>JBKPRV010000102.1:0-26388 GCA_046734715.1 Actinomycetota bacterium
GCCCCTGACCGTGACGATCGGGACGGTTGCGGGCGCATGGCGCTTCCCGGTGAAGTCCCTCCAGGGAGAGGCCGTCGACGCGCTCGTCTTCGACGCGACCGGCGCGGTGGACGACCGCATGTGGGGGATCGTGGACCGGACGACGGGCAAGGTGCTCACGGCCAAGCGCTGGGGCGCGCTGCTGGAGGCGTCCGCCCGCCTGGAGGCCGGCGGCGACGTCGTGCTGACGTTGCCCGACGGCCGCGAGCACGCCGCCGGCGCCCCGGGCACGGATGAGGCGCTGTCGGCCTGGCTCGGCCGCGAGGTGCGGCTGAGCCGCCCGCCCGAGGGCGGCCTGCCCTACGAGCTGACCATGGACCCCACCGACGACGAGTCGGAGGTGTGGGATTTCGCCACGCCCCCCGACAGCTTCGTGGACCTGGCCGCCGCCCACCTGCTCACCGACGCCAGCCTCGAGGCCGCTCGGCGGAGCTATCCCGACGGCGACTGGGACGTCCGCCGCTTCCGCCCGTCGCTGCTGATCCACGCCACCGCCCCCGGCTTCGCAGAGGACGCGTGGGTGGGCCACCAGGTCGCGTGCGGCGAGGTCGTGTTCGAGCCGTTCATGCCCACGCCCCGCTGCGCGATGCCCACCCGGGCCCAGCCGGGACTGGCCCGGGACACGACCATCAGCCGCTCGCTCACCGATCACCACGCCAATTCGCTCGGGGTCTATGCCCAGGTCGTCCGGGGCGGGTGCGTTCGGATCGGCGACGAGGTGGCGCTAGCCTGAGCCGCCGATCGCGGCGCACCCCGGCTACGACGACATCGGCGGGCAGCAGCGGCACACGACCGACGGGACTTGACCCCGCGGTCAGTCCAACGGAAAGGTTGCGGGAATGCACGCCGAGGAACGTCCGCTGCGCATCGCGCTGCTGGCCTACCGGGGCAAGCCACATGTCGGAGGCCAGGGCGTCTACGTGCGGCATCTGGCCAAGGCCCTGGTGGACGCGGGTCACCACGTCGAGGTGCTGGGCGGACAGCCCTATCCGGTGCTCGATCCGCGCATCCCGCTGGTCGAACTGCCCAGCCTCGACATCTACAACGACCACTTCCCCATGCGGATGCCCGGCCTGTGGGAGCTCAAGGACTGGACCGACGTCGCCGAGGTCACCTCGTTCTCCTTCGGCCAGTTCCCCGAACCGCTGGCGTTCAGCCTGCGCGCCTGGCGCCACCTCCGGGAGCGGCGCGGCGAGTTCGACCTGGTCCACGACAACCAGTGCCTGGGCTACGGGCTGCTCGCCATCCAGCGGGCGGGATTCCCGGTGCTGGCCACCGTGCACCACCCCATCACCGTCGACCGCCGCCTCGAGATCGAGCACGCCCAGACCTGGTACAAGCGCCTGACCCTGCGGCGCTGGTACTCGTTCACCAACATGCAGACCCGAGTGGCGCAGCGGCTGCCCCGCGTGGTCACGGTGTCGGAGAACTCGTTCCGGGACATCGCCGTCGACCACGGCGTCGATCCCAACAAGATGGCCATCGTGCCCGTGGGGGTGGATGTCGACCTGTTCCGTCCCCTGCCCGACGTGGCCCCGGTGCCGGGCCGCCTCATCACCACCGCCAGCGCCGACGTCACCATGAAGGGCCTGGCCTACCTGCTGGAGGCCCTCGCCAAGCTGCGCACCGAGCGGCCCGAGACCCACCTCGTGGTGATCGGCAAGCGCAAGCCCGGCGGCCGCTCGGACGAGACCATCCGCCAGCTGGGGCTGGAGGACGCGGTCTCCTTCGTGACCGGCGTGCCCGAGCAGCGGATCATCGAGCTGTACAGCGAGGCCCAGCTGGCCATCGTGCCCTCGCTGTACGAGGGCTTCTCCCTGCCCGCCATCGAGGCCATGTCGTGTGGCACTCCGCTCATCGCCACCTCCGGCGGGGCGCTGCCCGAGGTCGTGGGCGCCGACGGCGACACCGCGCTGGTGGTGCCCCCGGGGGACAGCGAGGCGCTGGCCGCCAGGCTGCGCTGGGCGCTCGACCGCGACGACCTGCGGGCCACCGTCGGTGCCCGCGGCCGCCAACGGGTGGTCGACCAGTGGTCGTGGCAGCACACCGCGGCCAAGACGGTCGAGCAGTACCGCATCCTGCTCCGACAGGCCGAGGTGTCGTAGCCCGTGCTGACCGTCGACTACGAGCGGTTGGGCCTGCGCGCCGGCGATCGGCTCCTGGACCTGGGTTGCGGGGCGGGACGCCACGCGTTCGAGGCCCTGCGCGGCGGCGCGCGGGTCACGGCCTTCGACTACGACGAGGCCGAGCTCAAGGACGTCGCCGCCATGGCCCGCGCCATGGGCCAGGCCGGCGACGTGCCCGAGCCGGGCCGCAGCGCCGTCACCCGGGGCGACGCCACCGCCCTGCCCTTCCCCGACGGCGCCTTCGACCGCATCATCGCCGCCGAGGTGCTGGAGCACATCTCCGCCGACGAGGCCGCCATGCGTGAGCTGGTCCGGGTGCTGCGCCCGGGTGGCACCATCGCGGTGACCGTGCCCACGTTCCTGGCCGAGCGCATCTGCTGGGCGCTGTCGGACCAGTACCACGCCCCGTTCGTGCCCGGCGGGCACGTGCGCATCTACACCGCCGCCGAGATGCGCAACAACCTGGCGGCCGCGGGCGCCGAGCCCTACGCGGCCCACAAGGAGCACGGCATCCACGCCCCCTACTGGTGGCTCAAGTGCGCGGTGGGGCCCACCAACAACGAGCATCCGCTGGTGCGGGCCTACCACACCGCCTTGTGCTGGGACATCGGCGGCACCCGGCCGTGGTCCCGCTTCACCCGGGCCGCCGACCGCGTGCTCACGCCGGTGATCGGCAAGAGCTACGTGACCTACGCCCGCAAGCCGGGCGCCGGGGAGGCCCCGGCGTGACGCTGGTCGACGTCCCCGGCATCGTCTCCGCGGCCGAGCTGCAGCGCACCGTCGACGCCGTCGCCGAATGGCAGCTGCCGTCGGGCATGATCCCCTGGTTCCCGGGAGGCCACGCCGACCCGTGGAACCACGTCGAGGCGGCCATGGCCCTCACGCTGGGCGGGCGCCACGCCGAGGCCGAGCGGGCCTTCGAGTGGCTGGTCGGCCTCCAGCGGTCGGACGGCTCCTGGCACCAGTACTACCTGCCCGACCGGGTGGAGCAGGACAAGCTCGACGCCAACGTCATCGCCTATGTGGCCACCGGCGTGTGGCACCGCTGGCTGTGCACCGGCGACCGGGGCTTCGCCGAGGCCATGTGGCCGGTGGTGGAGCGGGCCGTCGACTTCGTGCTCGACCTGCAGACCACGCGGGGCGAGATCCTGTGGGCCCGCCACGCCGACGGCACCCCCTGGTCCTTCGCCCTGCTCACCGGCTCGTCTTCCATCTGCCACAGCGTGCGCTGCGCGGTGGCGCTCGCCGAGCTGCTGGGCCACGAGCGCCCGGACTGGGAGCTGTCGGTGGCCCGGCTCACCCACGTCATCCGCCACGTGCCCGACGCCTTCGCCCCCAAGCACCGCTGGGCGATGGACTGGTACTACCCGGTGCTGACCGGCGTGATCCTGGGCGACGAGGGCCGGGAGCGGCTGGCCGAGCGCCACCAGGCCTTCGTCATGGACGGCCGCGGCGTGCGTTGCGTGTCCGACCGCCCCTGGGTCACCGCCGCCGAGACCTGCGAGTACGCCCTGGCCAACCTGGCGGTCGGCAACGAGGCCCTGGCCCGCGACCTGTTCGGCTGGGCCCAGCGCTACCGCCACGAGGACGGCCGCTACTGGACCGGCACGGTGTTCCCCGACGAGGGCCGCTTCCCCGCCGGCGAGCGCTCGACCTACACAGCGTCGGCGGTGATCCTGGCGGCGGACGCGCTCGCCCACGGCTCACCGGCCAGCGGCTTGTTCACCCGCCACGACGAGCTGCTGCCGGCGCTGTTCGACGCCGAGGACACCGAGCAGGTCACCGACCGGGACTGACCCGGCGCAACACCCGCAGCGACCCGACGGCCCGCAGCTCCGCGAACAGCCCACTGGCCAGCGCGGGCCGGTAGATCTGCTCGTACGGTGGCCGGCCGCCGTCCTCGGGGTCGGGGAACACGTCGTGGATGGCGAGCACACCGCCCGGCGCCACGTGCGGGGTCCACAGCTCGTAGTCGAGCCGGGCGGGCTCGACGCCGTGGCCGCCGTCGATGAACAGGAAGGCCAGCGGCGTGGCCCAGGCCCGCGCCACCGCCGGCGACTCCCCCACCACCGCCACGACGGACCCTTCCAGCCCGGCGTCGTGGATGGTGCGACGGAAGTGCGGCAGCGTGTCCAGCTTCCCCACCGCCGGGTCGACCAGGTCGGGCTCGTGCCACTCCCAGCCCGGCTGGTTCTCCTCCGAGCCCCGGTGGTGATCGAGGGCGAACAGCAGCCGGCCCTGCGCCCGGGCGGCCGCGCCCAGGTAGACGCTGGACTTGCCGCAGTAGCTGCCCACCTCGAGCAGCGGGCCGGGCACTTCCAGCCCGCAGGCGGCCTCGTACAGCGCCAGGCCCTCGTCCGCGGGCATGAACCCCCGGGCCGCCTCGGCCCGCACCCGCAGGTCAGGATCCATGCTGCCGGTACGCGTCTCCACGGCGGGCGACCCTAGCGCTCGCGCCGCGTAGCTTTGCAGCCCATGACCATCAGAGGAGCAGCGGGCATTCTGGTGGGCCTGGTCCTGGTGCTGGCGTCGGCGTGCGGGGGAGACGACGACGGCAACGACGACCAGGCCGCGCCCACCACCGAGGGGGAGCCCACCAGCGGCAGCACGGGCACCGCCACCACGCTGGAGGAGGCTCCGCTCGACTCCATCGAGCTCACCCTCACGCAGGTGGCCGAGGCGGACACCCCCACGTCACTCGTCACCCGCCCCGGGTCCGACACGTTGTACGTGTCCGAGCGGGCCGGCCGGGTGCGGCCCATGGTCGACTTCCAGCTGGGCGACCCCATCGTCGACATCGTGGACGAGGTGGTCACCAACTCGGAGCAGGGCCTGCTGGACCTGGAGTTCTCGCCCGACGGCAACACCCTCTACCTGAGCTACAACGTGCCCCCCGACGGCGACACCCGCATCGCGGCCTACACCATGAACGGCGACACCGTGGACCCGGCGTCGCGGCGCGAGCTGCTGGCGGTCGACCAGCCCTTCCCCAACCACAAGGGCGGTGACATCGAGATCGGGCCCGACGGGTTCCTGTACATCGGCCTCGGCGACGGGGGCGCGGGCGGCGACCCGCTGGGCAACGGCCAGAACACGAACGTGCTGCTGGGCAAGATCCTGCGCATCGACCCGACGCAGCCGGCGGGCGGCAAGCAGTATGGGATCCCACCCGGGAACCCGTTCGCCGACGGCCAGGGCGGCGCCCCCGAGGTCTGGGCCTACGGGCTGCGCAACCCATGGCGGTTCACCTTCGATCCCCGCAACGGCGACCTGTGGATCGCCGACGTGGGCCAGGGCCAGTGGGAGGAGATCGACCTGCTGCCCGCGGCCTCGGGCGGCGGCGGAGGCGCCAACCTGGGCTGGAACCAGATGGAGGGCTCGCACAGCTTCGAGGGCGGCTCCAACCCGGACGGCGGCGTGCTCCCCATCTTCGAGTACGACCACGACCAGGGCTGCTCCATCACGGGCGGGGTCGTCTACCGGGGCACGGGCGTGCCCGGCCTGGCCGGCGCCTACCTGTTCACCGACTACTGCAACGGGACCATCCGGGCGGTCCGGGCCCAGGACGGCACCGTCAGCGAGGAGCGTGTCTTCGACGCCGAGGGCACCGGCCTGGTGGCCTTCGGTGAGGACGCCGCGGGCGAGGCCTACGTGATGTCGCTCGACGGGCCCATCTACCGGCTCGACCCGGCGGGCTGAGCCATGGAGATCGTGCACATCGCGACGCCCGCGGAGTGGGCCGAGGCGCAGCGGACCGGGACGGTGGCCCCCGCCAACCTGGCGAGCGAGGGGTTCGTGCACTGCTCGACCCGCGAGCAGCTCCCGGGGACCCTCGACCTCGTGTTCCGGGGGGCCGGGCCGCTGTTCGTCCTCGTGCTGGACGCCGACGCCCTGGTGGACGTGCGCTGGGAGGGCGAGCCCAAGGCCTTCCCGCACGTCTACGGCACCATCCCCACCTCCGCGGTCACGGCCGTCGAGGAGGTCACGGCGCCAGGATGAGGGCCAGCCAGCCGTCCTCGAGGCGCGCCTCCACCACCGGGAGGTCGTAGGCCGCCTCCACCGCCGCCCGCTGGGAGTCGAGCACCCCGCTCGCCACCAGCGCGCCCCCGGGCTCGACCGCACCCGTGACCGCGGGAGCGAGCGCGACGAGGTCGGGGAGCAGCAGGTTGGCCACCACCAGCGGGTAGCGCCCGCCGACGAGGTCCGTGACCGCGAGGCGGCCGGCTGCGCCGTTGCGGACCCCATTGGCGGCCGACGCCTCGCGGGCCGCGGGGTCGATGTCCACGCCCACGGCGGCGGACGCCCCCAACGCCAGGGCCGCCAGGGCCAGGACCCCACTGCCGCAGCCCACGTCCAGGACCCGGTCGCCGGGCCGCACCCGCTCGACCAGCGTCGCAAGGGCGAGGCGGGTCGACGGATGGGCGCCCGACCCGAATGCCCGGCCCGGGTCCACCACCACCTCGAGCTCCGCGCCCACCGGTGGGAGCCACGGCGGGCGGACCGCCAGCCGCTCTCCCACGCGGACGGCGCGGGCGTAGGGCCGCCAGGCGTCGAGGGCGGCGTCGAGGTCGACCACGACCGCCTCCGCGAGCCACCTGCCGGCGACGGCGGCCAGCAGCGACGCCGGGTCGCCTCCGGCCTCCAGCACCACCGCCCCGGGGAGTTCCCGCTCCGCGATCGCCGACGCCCCGGCCTGCCACAGCCGGTCGGCGGCCAGCTCGGCGTCGGCAGCCGGCACCGTGACCCGCACGGTGCGGTCGCCGCCGCCTGGGTTCATGAGGCCGGGGTCACCTGGGTCTCGCCAGGGTCAACAGGTAGTCGCCCGCCGGGTCGGTCCACACTGCCGTGACCCGCATGCCCGCCAGGCGGAGGTCGCGCCGCACCTGGTCGAAGGTGAACTTGGTGCTGATCTCCGTGCGCATCTGCTCGCCGGCGGTGAACTCGACGCTCAGGTCGAGCGCGGACACGGAGATGGCCATGTCCTCGGTCGCCTCCAGCCGCATCTCGATCCAGCGGTTGTCCGGGTCCCACACGGACCGATGCCGGAACCGGTCGGGGTCGAAGTCGGCCGCCAGCTCGCGGTTGAGCACGCTCAGCAGGTTGAGGTTGAACTCGGCGGTCACGCCCGCGGCGTCGTCGTAGGCCGCCTCCAGCCGGTGGACCGGCTTGACCAGGTCGGTGGCCAGCAGGAAGCGGTCGGAGGGCCCGAGCATCCCGGCGACCTCGTCGAGGAAGCTGCGGCGCTGTTGGGGCGTGAAGTTGCCGATGGTGCTGCCCAGGAAGGCCACGAGCCGGGGGCTGTCGACGTCGGGGATCTCGTCGAGGTGCTCATGGAAGTCGCCCACCACCGCGTGCACGCCGATGCCCATCTCGTCGGCCACCGCCTGGGCGGCCGCCCGCATGGTCCCGTCGGCCACGTCGAAGGGCATGTAGCCCTCCAGCCCCGCGGTGCCCGCGGCCATGGCGTCGAGCAGCAGGCGGGTCTTCTCGGACGTGCCCGAGCCCAGCTCCACCAGCACGGTGGCGCCCGCGGCGTCGACGATCTCGCCCGCCGCCCGCCGCAGCAGGTCCCGCTCGGTGCGGAACGGGTAGTACTCGGGCGTGCGGGTGATCTCCTCGTACAGCTCGCAGCCGCGGTCGTCGTAGAACCACACCGGCGGCATCGTCTTGGGCCGGGCCGACAGGCCGGCGCGGGCGTCGCGGCGCAGGGCGCGCCGCAGGTCGTCGGGGACCAGCCGGACGTCGACCGTCACCTCTCCCGGGGCCGGGAGCGTCCTCACCGGTCCACCGCCAGCCGCAGGCCGGTGAAGGGCCACCGGGACGCCGGATAGAAGAAGTTGCGGTACGTCGCCCGCGTGTGGCCGGCCGGGGTCACGCAGGCGCCACCCCGCAGCACCTGCTGGTTGACCATGAACTTGCCGTTGTACTCGCCCACGGCACCGGCCGCGGGGTGGAACCCCGGGTACGGCGAGTAGGAGCTGGCCGTCCACTGCCACACGCTGCCGCACCACTGCTCGCCGCGGGACATCGGGTGCAGGCCGGGCCCGGCCAGGCCGTCGAGATCGAGGCCTGCGGCGGTGCGGGTGCCGGAGAGGCCCGGCTCGCGCTCGGTCGCCACCACCTCCCACTCGGCCTCGGTGGGCAGGCGCGCCCCGGCCCAGCGGGCGAAGGCGTCGGCTTCGTACCAGCTCACGTGCACGACCGGCTCGTCGGGCGCCACCGGCCGCGGGCCGGTGAGCGTCTGGACGGACCAGCCGTCGATGTCGCGGGCGTCGCACGCCCAGTACTCGGGCGCCTCCCAGCCCTCGGCCTGGACCGTCGCCCAGCCGTCGGACATCCACAGCTCGGGCTTCCGGTAGCCGCCGTCGGCCATGAACTCCAACCAGTCGCCCGCGCTGACCAGCCGGGCACCCAGCGCGAACGGGGTGAGCAGCTCTTCGTGGCGAGGGGACTCGTTGTCGAAGGCGAACTCGTCACCGTCGTAGCCGATGGTCACGACCCCGCCGGGGTGCTCGATCCAGCCGTCGGCCGGAGCCGACTGCGGAGGGAACGGCCCGTCCACGTAGACCGGGGTGAACGGGTTGGCCGCCAGCA
The DNA here is from genome assembly GCA_046734715.1 of Actinomycetota bacterium. Classification (GTDB taxonomy): domain Bacteria; phylum Actinomycetota; class Acidimicrobiia; order Acidimicrobiales; family VFJN01; genus ZC4RG19. The sequence goes on from JBKPRV010000102.1 coordinate 8,760, forward strand.
CGTGCTTGACGTCCATGAGCAGGAGCTCCTGATGCTGCTGCTCATGGTTCAGGCCCAGCTCGATCAGGAAGGCCACCTCGGGGGCGAGCCCCTGCTCCAGCAAGACTTCCATGGCCTCGTCCACCGCCTGGCGGTAGGCCGCGATCTCGGCGATGCCGGGACGGGTGAGCAGGCCGCGCTGCGGCCGGGCATGGCGGGGACCGACTCCCTCGTAATAGGAGTTGAACAGGAAGCGATAGTCGGGATCGAAGTCCCGATGCTCCGGAACGTGCGGCCCCAGCACGAACGTCTCGAAGAACCACGTGGTATGAGCCCTGTGCCACTTCGTGGGACTGACGTCGGGCATCGTCTGGACCGTCTGGTCCTCGGCCGACAACGGCGCGGCGAGTGCCTCGGTGAAGCTGCGGACCTCGCGGAACCGTGTTCGCAGGTCGACCTGCGCCGCCCCAGGCCGGGTCACGGTCTTCATGGGTGTCCCCTCTCCGTCGTCTCCCGCGGGAGCGAGGAGACTCGGCTGGTGGTCCCGAATGACGCTACCGCCACACTTTCTTCATGCGGGTAGCGACCTTCAACATCCATCACGGCGTCGGTCAGGACGGCGTGCCCGATCTCGAACGCACGGCGCGCACGCTCGCCGCGACGGGTGGCGACCTGATCGGCATGCAGGAGGTCGATCGCCACTTCAGCGCCCGCAGCGGCTGGGTGGACCAGGCCGCGTGGCTGGGTGAGAGGCTCGATATGCAGGTCGTTTTCGGCGCCAACCTCGATCTTTCGCCGACCGAGCCCGGGGCGCCGCGGCGGCAGTACGGCAACGCGTTGCTGTCCGCCTACGACATCCTCGACTGGCACAACATCCTCCTTCCCCGCCTGGGGAACGACGAGCAGCGCGGCCTGCTGGACGTGCTGGTGGACGTCGCCGACGGGTCGTTGACGCACATCCTCGTCACCCATCTGCAACACGACTCCCGTACCGCGCGGCTGTTACAGGTGGACGCCATCCGGCAGGTGCTGGCCTCCAGCGAGCCACCCGTCGTCCTGGCCGGTGACCTCAACGCGCGGCCGGACACGACCGAGATCCGCCAGCTCACCGACGCGTTGGTCGACGCCTGGGCCACCGCGGGCCGGGGCCCCGGCTACACCTTCAGCACCCGCCGGCCCCGAGCCCGCATCGACTACGTCATGAGCTCCGACGACCTCGTAGCGTGGGGAGCCGAGGTGCTGCGGAGCCAGGCCGCCGACCACCTCCCGCTGGTGGTCGACCTGCAATCCGCTGGCCTCTACGGGCCCGGTTAGTCCATGCTCGGCGCCGTGCAGCACCTCACCACCGCCGAACTGGAGGCCGGCCTCGCCGAGGTCCGCCGGTCCCCGGCCGATGCCGGGGTCGTCGAGCTGGTCGTGGCCCGGCCCGAGGTCGGGGTCCGCGACCTGCTGGAGGAGGGCACGCTCGACCTGGACAAGGGTCTGGTCGGCGACAACTGGGGGGCCCGCAACGACACCCCCGACTACGACCGGCAGCTCAACGTCATCAACGCCCGGCTCTCCCGCCTGGTGGCCATCGACCCGCACCGGCGGCCCCTGGCCGGCGACCAGCTCCACGTCGACCTCGACCTGAGCATCGAGAACCTGCCCCCGGGCACGCGGCTGGCGTTGGGCTCCGCGGTCATCGAGGTGACCGAGCCGCCCCACACCGGATGCTCCAAGTTCGTGGAGCGCTTCGGCCGCGAGGCCATGCGGTTCGTCAACTCCCCGCAGGGCCGCGAGCTGCGCCTGCGCGGCATGTGCGCCCGGGTCGTGGTGGCGGGCACCGTCCGTCCCGGCGATCCCATCCGGAAGGTCACCGACTAGCGCGGACTCGGCCGGTCACTGCGGGACCATGGCGTCCCACAGGCCGGGCAGGCGGGTGGCCCACCACTGGGCGTCGGGGTCGGGGGTGCGCAGCACGTTGGTGCCGCAGTGCACCTCGCCCATGCTCAGGTGGTACGTGTACCAGTCGTCCACGAACATGTGGCTCCGGTGGGGGGCCAGGCGGCGGTAGGCGTCCTGGAGCAGGTCGGTGCCCCCCACCACCGGGCCGAACGGGTCGGGCACGATCGACCACGCGCCCACCACGATGTGGTTGACCATGTCGGGGAAGTGGGCGAGCGCGGCCCCGTTGTACGACTCGAACACCAGCGGGACCTCCACGAAGCGGCTGTCGTCCACCGCCAGGCCGTCCTCGAGCTGCTGGCGCACGGTGTCGAGCGCCTCCTGGCACGAGGCCTGGAAGTCCCACAGCGGGCCGTCGTCGAGCAGGTCCTGCACCGTGCGGCCCGCGTCGCCGTCCCTGCCGGTCTCGGGGTCGGGACGGGTCTTGCCCTCCCACAGCACCGCGTCGCCGTGCCCGCCGGCCCGCCACGCCTCCAGCAACGAGCGGAAGGCGGTGGTCGAGGCGATCTGGATGGTCCAGTCGTCGGGCCCGGTGCCCGGCTCGAAGCACACGATCTCGTCCACGTGGCCCACGGCCAGCCAGTCGGTGAAGATCTCGATCGGCGCCTGGACCCGCTGGGCGTTGAGGAACTGGCGCACCGCCAGCGCGGCCTGCCGGCCGTTGGCGTCGGGCGCGGTGGTGCCGAGCACGATCCGCCCCAGGGGGTAGGGCACGCCGGCGACGGTCACCGGAGGGCTCACCTCCAGGTTGCCGAACGAGTCGAGCGAGGTCTGCCAGCCGCCGTGGGCCGGAACGCTGTAGACGTCCACGCCGTCGTGGCCGAACACCCGCTCGACCGCGGGATCGAGGCCCCGGTCGCGGGGACCGTCCACGATCACGTGGCGGGCGGCCTGGCCCGGGCCCCAGGTGTGGCCCGGCTCGACCTCGTCCTGGATCCAGGGGTCGCCCTCGGTGAACTCGCCCGCCACCTGGCGCATGGCCACGCTCGCCTGGGTGCAGGCCTTGCCCAGCGCGGTCACGAAGTCGCTGTTCCAGCCGACGTCGTGAACCACGTAGACCGTCTCGGCCGGCCGGCTGCTGGCCGGCATCACCCAGGGCGCGACCCGCAGGACCGCCCGGTCGCGGTCGGCGCCGCCCTGGTCACCGAGGTCGGCGATGATCTCCACCAGGCCGTCGAACCCGCCGTCGGGGAACGTGTGGGCGGTGAGGCGCAGCTCCAGCTCCTCCACCGCCCGGATCCGGCCCGTCTCCAGGGCACCCCGGCCGGCCAGGGCGCCGACCACCGGCACCGGACCGTGCTCGCCCTCGTACCACAGCGTCACCCGGGGCGCCGAGAACGAGCTGAGCGACAGCGTGACCGGCGGCGCGTGGGGTCGGCGGACCATGTCGGGATCGAGCGCCAGCACCACGGGCGCCGACCGCTCGAGCCGCAGCCCGCCGGTCGGATCGCACACCACCACCGCGCCGCGCCGGCCCTCGCCCCACTCCCACTGCCACCGGCCGTCGCCGTCGCGGGCGACCTCGCCCGTGCGCAAGGAGTCGACGAACAGCATCACCCGGGAACCCGCCATGTCTCCGCCTCACTTCGCGTCTCGGCCGCCCGCCGCCGCGTCGCCCAGTGTGCCACCTTTGCCGGATGCCCACGGACGCGCCCTTCACCCACGAGGACCTCGACGCCGTCACCGCGTACGTAGCCGCGGCCTGGCGCGCGGGCGCGGACCGGGACTGGTCGGCCCCGGCCGGGACGCTGGAGTGGAGCTGCGCCCGGACCGCCGACCACGCCCTCGACGCCGTCCTGGCGGTGGCCTTCTTCCTGGCCGCGGGCCGCCAGGACGGCTACCCGGAGTGGGGCTGGACCACCCCGACCCCGTGCCAGGACGGCCGGCCCGACCTGGCCGGCGACGCCATGGCGGCCGTGGGCCGCGTCCTGTCCGCCGTGATCGCCACGGCCCCGCCGGGGGCCGGTGCCGTGATCTGGCGGCGCCCGCTCCCCGAGGTCCGCCCCGCGAGCGACTTCGCGGCCCGTGGCGCGCTGGAGATGATCCTGCACGGCCACGACGTGTGCGCCGGCCTGGGCGTCCCCTTCATCCCACCATCGGACGTCTGCACCCGCCTGCGTGAGCACAGCCGCGGCTGGCCCCACTGGCGCACCCCCGGCTGGCACGAAGCCGCCGCCACCGACGACCCCTGGGCCGACCTCCTCGCCGCCTCCGGACGCCGCCCTTGCTAGCGACCGAGGTGGTCCGCTACCAGATGTCGTCGCCTCGCAGGACGGCGTCGGCGCCGCCGTCCACGAACACCACCTGGCCCGTGAGCCGGGCGGTGGTGGGGGCGACCAGGAAGGCGATCAGCTCGGCCACGTGCTCGGGCCGGGCGTGGCCGCCGTAGGGCATGGGGACGGCGTCGGCCATGAGCGCCCGCATGCCCTCGTCGGCGAACAGCGGCTCGGTCATGGGCGTCTGCACGATGCCCGGGGCCACCGCGTTGAGGGCGATGCCCGCGCCCGCCCAGGCCTCGGTCGGGGCCTGGCGCCGGATCCAGCGGGCCAGCGCCCGCTTGGACGACGGGTAGGCGGCGAGGCCGGCCCGGGCGGCGCGGGTCGCGGCGGCGGCCTCGTCACCGTCGAGGCAGGCGGCCACCAGGTCCGGATCGTGGGCGTTGATCACCGAGGACGAGGCGGTGGCCACCGCCCGGGGCGCGGCCGACCGGGACAGCAGCGGGCGGAGACCCGCCAGCGTGGCCACCGCGCCGAAGTAGTTGACCCGGGCGCACAGCTCGGGCGGGGCGTTCACGCCCGCGTTGGCGACGACCGCGTCGACCCGGCCACCGCTCGCCCGGATGACCTCCTCGACCATGGCCTCTCGCCCCTCGGGCGTGGCCAGGTCGGCGATGACGGTCGCGTCCCGCAGGTCGACGGCCACCACCCGGTGGCCGGCCGTGGACAGCAGCTCGCAGGTGGCCCGGCCGATCCCCGAGGCGGCCCCGGTGACGACGTACGTGCGCTGGTCGGGGTCGGGCACGGCTCAGGCCTCGCCCCGCTCGCGCTTGCGACGCTTGCCCTCGTGCATGGCCTGGACCCGCGCCACCGGGATCTCGTGGCCCTCGGCGATCAGGTCGGCGCTCAGCGTCTGCGGCTCGGGCATGTGCTCGGCCCACGGATCGCGATCCCCCAACCGCTCCCGGGCGGTGTGCACGGTGAAGTCCGCCGGGGTCACCCCGTCGAGCTCGTCCCACGCCAGCGGGAACGACACGGGCGTGCCCGGCCGCACCCGCGGGCTGTAAGCCGCCACCACCGTGGCCCCGCCCACCCGGGTCGAATCGACGAACACCTTGCCCCCGCGGTCCTCCTTCATGAACGCGGTGGTGGCGATCTTGGGATCAAGTCGCTCGGCCCGCATCGCGATGGCACGGGTGGCCGCGGCCGCGTCGTCCATCGGCGCCTGCTCGTCGATGGGGACGAACACGTGCACGCCCTTGGCCCCGCTGGTCTTGACCCCGCCGGCCAGCCCCAGCTCGTCCAGCGCCCGGTGGACCAGATGGGCCACCGCGACCACGAGCGCGAAGCTCTTGCCCTCGGGCGGGTCGAGGTCGAGCACCAGGTGGGTCATGCGGTCGAGCCGGTCGCCCCGCACCAATGTCGGGTGGTACTCCACGGCCCGCTGGTTGGCGAACCACAGCAGGGTCCGCCGGTCGTTGCACAGCGCGTAGGACACGTCCCGCTTGGACGTCTCCGCCCACAGCCGCACGGTGGGCACCCAATCGGGCGTGTACTTGGGGACGTTCTTCTGCATGAACGCCTCCTGGCCGCGGTGCACCCGGATCACCGACAGGGGCCGGTCCCGCAACCCGGGCAGGATCCGCTCGCTCACGCCGTCGAGATAGTCGACCAGGTCCCGCTTGGTGGCCCCGGCCCCGTCGAAGAGCGGTTGGTCGAGGTTGGTCAGCGGGACCCCGTCCCGCTCCTCCTTCTCGCTCATTTTCCTAGGCTCCCGCCCCGCCGCCCTGCGGGTCGTAGCGGTAGACGGTGGACTCGCGAGCGACGAAGCCGAGCTGCTGGTAGAGGCGGTTGGCGGCTTCGCGGGAGGGACGGGACGTCAGGTCCACCGTCTTGCAGCCCAGCTCGCGGGCGCGGTCGACCATGGCCATGGTCAGCGCCGTCCCCACGCCCCGGCGCCGGCCGGCCTCGTCCACGGTGACATCCTCGATGAACGCCCGCTTGCCGGTGGGGATGCGGAACGCGACCAGCGTCGACATGCCGAGGATGGTGCCGTCGTCGTCCAGGGCGATGAACAGGTCGGTGGCGGGCGACGCCACCACCTCCCCCAGCTCCTCGACTGTCGGCGGCGGGGACGACGACGAGAGCTGGGGCACCAGCCGCTCCACGGCGTCCACGATGGCGGGGGTGAGGGTGGTGGCGATCTCGACTTTCACGCCGCGCACCGTACCGCCGACGGGACGCGAGGTCAGCCGCGGCGCATCACTCGGGGTCGGGGACCGGCTGGGGCGGGGGCGGGCCCACGTAGCGGGCCGAGGGGCGGATGATCCGGTTGTCGGCCGCCTGCTCCAGGATGTTGGCGCACCAGCCGATGACCCGGCTCGACGCGAACGTGGGGGTGAACAGGTCGCGGGGCAGGCCGGTGTGCTCCATGACCACACCCGCGTAGAACTCCACGTTGGCGTACAGGTTGCGGCCCGGCTTGAGCTCGTTCAGCACGTCCACCACGGTCTGCTCGACCTGCTTGGCGAAGTCCACCTTCTCGGCCTGGATGCGCTCGGCCACGTCCCGGAGGAACAGCGAGCGTGGGTCGTCGGTCTTGTAGACCCGGTGGCCGAAGCCCATGATCCTCTCGCCCTTCGTCACCTGTTCGACCAGGTAGGGGCGGGCGTTCTCGGGGGTGCCGATGGCGTCGAGCAGGTCGAGCGCCCGGGCCGGGGCCCCACCGTGCAGCGGGCCGGACAGGGCGGCGATCCCGCCGGTGACCGCGGCGGCCAGGTCGGCGCCGGTCGAGGTGATCACCCGGGACGTGAACGTCGACGCGTTGAAGCCGTGGTCGATGGTGAGCATCTGGTACTGCTCGACCGCCCGGGCCCGCTCGTCGTCGGGGCGCTCGCCCCTCAGCATCCAGAGGTAGTTGGCGCCGTAGCCCAGCTCCGGATCGGGGTCGATGGGCTCCTGGCCCTGCTCCAGGCGGTGCAGCGCCATGATCAGCGTCGGCACCGCGGCGCAGACGACGAGGGCGTTGGACCGCAGCTCGGCTTTGGGGATGTCGAGCCAGGGCTGGAACCCCTGGCTGTGGCCCACCAGCGACACCGCGCTGCGAAGCCGGTCCATGAGCGGCCCACCCGAGCGGGCCACGTCGGGGAGCAGCCGCCGCACCGCCTCGGGGACCTGCCGGAGCGCCCGCACCTCGGCGGCGAAGGCCTCGCTCTCGGCCCGGGTGGGCAGGTGGCCCTCGAACAGCAGGAACCAGACGTCCTCCAGGGAGCGCTTGGCGGCCAGCTCGACGGCCGAGTACTCGCGGTAGTGGTAGAAGCCTTCCAGGCCGCGGACGTCGCCCACCTTGGTCTCGGCGACGATCACGCCCTCCAGGCCGGGAGGCGCCTCGATCTGGCCGGGGTGGACGACGGGCTGGATGGCGGCCACCCGCATCAGGTCGCGCAGCGACACGATGCCCACCAGCTCGCTGCCCTCCACCACCGGGATGTGGCGGTAACCGTGCGCGCCCAGCGACGCGAACGCCTCCTGCACCGACAGGCCGGGCTCGACGCAGTCCGGATCGGGCGTCATCCACTCGGCCACCTTGGTGCCCTCGGCCGACGGTCCCGCGGCCGCCAGGCGCACCACGTCTCGCTCGGTCAGGATGCCCACCGGCCGGGTGCCGTCGACCACGACGACGGATCCGACCGTGCGGTCGTTCATGCGGGTGGCGGCCTCGGCCACGGTCTCGTCCGGCAACGCGACTACCACCGGCGAGCTCATCACCTCGGCCACCGTGCGTACGGTGTGGGGGGTCACGAACATCACCGTAGATCGGTCAGCGGCGCCGGGAAACGCCCGCCATGCGATTGACATGACCGCTAGTGCCGGCGTGACCGCTCAGCGGTGTTGGATTCCGTTCACGCTCACGTGACGGACTGATCACACGCTGGTCGATTGTGAGTCACAGCGCCGCCGTAGCCTGAGGGCCATGGAGCTGCCCGCCGCCATCACGACCTGGACCAGCGCCGGCGCAGCCACGAACGCCCGGCGTTCGCTCGAGGAGTGGACACGGGCTCAGGATGAGGTGGCGGCGCTGCTCGCCCGGCTCGAGGCGCGACGCAGCGCCCAGCCGCCGGCCGGCGGCGAAGCCATCTCCTCGGCCGCCTGACCCCGTCCGTTCCCCTCCGGGCGGGGTGCAGGCCGCCGAAGCCCTTACGATGGGCTCAGTGGAGCACGTCAATTGGCGTTCCCGTCCTGTCCTCGATCGGCCGGTGCTGATCGCCGCCTTCGAGGGCTGGAACGACGCCGGCGACGCCGCCAGCGGTGCGGTCCGCTACCTGATCGACCGCTACGACGGCGAGCTGGTGGCCGAGATCGACCCCGAGGAGTTCTTCGACTTCACCTCCACCCGGCCGCAGGCGGAGATCGACGACGACGGCCTACGCCACATCGTGTGGCCCACGACCTCGATCTACTCAGCCACCCTGCCCGGCGACGCGGGCGACGCGCTGCTGGTCATAGGCACCGAGCCCCAGCTCCGCTGGCGCACCTTCTGCGCCCAGGTCACCGGGGTGGCCCAGGAGCTGGGCTGCCGCCTCGTCGTCATTCTCGGAGCGCTGGTGGCCGAGGTGCCCCACAGCCGGCCGGTGCCCGTCGTGGGCACGGTGAGCGACCCCGCGCTGCAGGCCGACCTGGGCCTGCGCCCCTCGACCTACCAGGGTCCCACCGGGGTGGTGGGCGTGCTGTCCGCGGCCTGCCGCGACGCCGGCCTCGCCGCCGCCTCCCTGTGGGCCGCCGTGCCGACCTACGTGCCCACCGCACCCTCACCCAAGGCGGTCCTGGCCCTGCTGGAGCAGATGTCCGAGGTGCTCGGCATGTGGGTGCCGACCACCGACCTGGAGATCGCGGCCGCCGCCTACGAGCGTCAGGTCACCGAGCTCGTGCAGGAGGACGACGAGACGTCGGACTACGTGTCCCAGCTCGAACAACGCCACGACGCCGACGACGAGGAGACCACCGGCCGCTCGCTGGTCGAGGAGGTGGAGCGCTACCTGCGCGATCGCAAGGAGTGACGCTCCCAAGGCTGGGTCTGCTCCCAGATGTGGGCCAGGCGCAGCGGGATGTCGTCGCGGTGCCGGCGGGCCATGATCTGCAGCCCCACCGGCAGGCCTTCCGAGTTCACGCCCGCGGGCACGGACACGGCCGGGTTCCAGCACAGGTTGGCCAGCATGGTGAACGGCGTGGCCGAGGCCCCCAGCGGCCGGGCCGGCCGGCCGTCGATGGTGTCCGGCGGCGGGCCCTCGGCCGGGAACGCCACCACCGCGTTGGTGGGGCTGATCAGCAGGTCGACCTCGCTCATCAGCGCGGCCGCCTCGAACACCAGCCGCTCGCGCCGCTCCTCGGTCTTCGCCACCCGGGGCACGGTCATGCGCTCGGTCTGCTCGAGCACCGACCGGCTGAAGCGGGTCAGGTCGTCGGCCACGCCCGGCCACATGCCCTCGTCCAGGGAGTGCCACAGGCCGGTGGGGCCGGCGCCCAGCCACGCCTTCACCGGGTCGGACAGCGTGACGGGCTCGTCGTCGAGGACCAGGCCCGCCGCCTCGGCCAGGCGCCGGGCGGCCTTCTCGGCCAGGTCCCGGACCTCGGGATCGCACAGGGCGAAGCCCATGTCGGGCGTCCAGCGCGCCCGCAGGCCCTCGACCGGCAGCGACCGCGTAACCGACTCGTAGCTCACCAGCGAGCGCGGCAGTGAGGTGCGGTCGCGGTCGTCCGGACCGGACGTCACGTCCAGGTGGCGGGCGGCGTCGGCCACGGTGGTGGTGAGCAGGCCGTAGACCGAGGTCTGCGAGCTGCCCGGGGACGGGTGGGGGATGCGCCCGAAGCTGGGCTTGAACCCGACCAGCCCGCAGAAGCTGGCGGGGATGCGGGTCGAGCCGCCGCCGTCGCTGGCGGTGGCCGCCGGGACCAGGCCGGCCGCGACGGCCGCGGCACTGCCGCCACTGGACCCGCCGGGCGTGCGGGACGGGTCCCACGGGTTGCGGGCCACGCCCCACGCCTTGGTCTTGGTGAAGTTGAGCGTGCCGAACTCGGGCGCTGCGGTCTTGCCCACCGGGACCGCCCCTGCGGCCCGCAGCCGGGCCATGTGGATCGAGTCCTCCGCCACCGGGCCCCGCCCGACGAAGGGCAGCGAGCCGTAGCTGGTGGGCATGCCGGCGCAGTCCTCCAGGTCCTTCACCCCGATGGGGACGCCGGCGAACGGCCCGGGGTCGCGGCCCGCGGCTACCGCGGCGTCGACGGCCTCGGCCGCGGCTCGGGCGACTGCCTCGTCCACGTGGACGAAGGCGCCGAGCTCGTCGTTGCCCGCGGCGATGGCCTCCAGCGCCTCGTCGAGCACCTCCACGGCCCGGCGCTCGCCGCGCCGCACGGACTCCGCGATCTCGATCGCCGACTGTTCCATCAGGACTCCTCCCAGGTCGCCGGGCATGTCGAGCATAGACCTGCACAGTCAGTGCAGAATCTTGCCCGTGCGGCGCCTGCCCCGATTGCTCCGGGAGCCCATGTGGGTGCTCGGGCTTGTCGTGCTCATGGACGAAATCGACAAGAACATCGTCCGTGGGCTCATCGATCCCTTGAAAACCGACTTCGGGGTGGGCGACTTCGCCATCGGCGTGCTGCTGTCGCTGCAGCTGCTGTTCAACGGCATCGTCACCGTCCCGGCCGGCTACCTGGCCGACCGCTGGAACCGCACCAAGGCCATCGGCACCACCGTCGTGGCCTGGTCGGCGATGAGCGCGGCGGGGGCCGGGGCGATGTCCTTCGGCATGCTGGTGGGCCTGCGCTCGTTGCTCGGCTTCGGCCAGGCCGTGAGCGAGCCGTCGGCCGCCAGCCTGGTGGGCGACTACTACCCGCCCGAGCGGCGGGGCAAGGCGTTCTCCATCCAGATGGTCATGCTGTTCGTCGGGACCGGCGTCGGCGTGGCGCTGGGCGGCTGGCTGGGCATCGCCTTCGGGTGGCGCTGGGCGCTGTTGGTGTCGGCGCTCCCGGGGATCCTGGTCGCCCTGGTCGTGTTCCGGTTGCGGGAGCCGAAGCGGGGCACGGCCGACCTCATGGCCGCGCTCGGCGGGGGGGAGATCCAGCACAGCGACGGCGAGAAGGTCCACCTGTTCGAGCACGGGTTCCGGCAGTTCCTCGTGGACATGATCGACGGCCTGCGGGCCGACATGCGCACGGTGCTGCGCATCCGCACCATGCGCTACGCCCTGGTGGGCGTGGCCGCGCTGCTGTTCACGGTGACGGCCATCTCGTCGTGGCTGGCGCAGTACTACATCCGCCACCTGCACGTGGCCGAGGGCGACGGCGAGGCGTGGTTCATGGCGCTGGCCATCTTCGCCGGCGTGCCCGGCATCATCATCGGGGGCCGGGTGGCCGACCGGTGGGCGCCCCGCATCCGGGGCGGGCGCCTCGCCCTGCCCGCGGTGTTCCTGTTCGTGGGCACGACGTTCTTCACCGCGTCGTTCCTCATCCGCCCGGCCAGCTACAGCCTGCCCGCCATCCTGGCCGCCTTCGGGCTGCAGCTGGCCGGTCTGTTCGTCGACTCCATGGCCATCCCCAGCCTGCGCGCCGGCCTCACCGACGCGCTGCCGGCCCACCTGCGGGGCACGGGCTTCGGCGCCTTCAACCTGGTGGCGGTGGTGGCCGGCCAGGCCGCGGCCCCGTTCGTGGTGGCCGGCGTCTCCAGCCTCTACGGCGAGAACCTCCGCATCGCCCTCCTGGTGGTCTCGCCGCTGTCCTACCTGGGCGCCGCCGTGCTGTTCCGGGCGCGCAAGTTCCTCGACGACGACATGCAGAAGATCATGCTTGCGGTCCTGACCGCCCTCCAGGAGGAGCACGACCGTCAGGCCGCCCAAGCCGCCCAAGCCGCCGAAGCCCCACGCGAGGCCGACGCCGAGGAGGAGCTGGCCGGCTAGGGATCGGCGGCGGCCGCGGGGTCGACGGCTTCGTTGCTGATGCTGTGGGCCTCCCCGAGGACGTTGATCAGCACCGCGCTGACCGGGACGGCCAGCACCGCTCCGAAGGCGCCGAACAGCGTGCTGCCCGCCACGATGGCGCCCAGGATGACGAGCGGGTGGAGCTCCAGGGAGCGCCCGAACACGATGGGGGCCAGCAGGTCGTTGTCGAACTGCTGGACCAGCACCGCCACGACGAGCACGACCAGGGCCTCGCCGAAGCCGGCGGTGACCAGCGTGACCAGCACGGCGACGGCACCGGCGACGACCGCGCCGGCGAAGGGCACGAAGGCGGCGAAGAAGGTGATCACGGCCACCGGCACGGCCAGCGCGCCGCCCACCAGCCAGACGGTCGAGCCGATGATGATGCCCTCGATCAGGCCCAGCAGGGCCGAGCCCCGAAGGTAGCCGCCCAGCGTCCGCCAGGCCCGGGCCGCCAGGCGGCGGGTCAGCGGGCGCCGGTCCTCCGGGAAGTGCCCGACCACCCATTCGCAGAAGCGGTCGCCGTCCTTGAGCAGGAAGAACGTGGAGATCAGCGCGAGCACCAGGCCGGTGATCACCTCGAACACCACCACTGTGCCCGACACCACCGCCCCACTCTGGCGCTCCAGCGTGTCCCGCACCCGGTCGGACGCCTGGTCCCGGAAGTCGTTGATGTCCTGGCGGGACACGTCGAACGGGCTGTCCTCCACCAGCCAGTCCTCGACGTCGTCGACCGCGTTCTCCAGCGTCGGGCCCAGATCCTTGAACTCGTTGACCATGGCGGGCACCAGCAGCGCCACGATCCCGGCCATGATCAGGAGGAAGCCGAACAGGGTCACGGACGCGACCAGCCCTCGCCGCATCCCCCGGCGGCGCAGCGCGGCGGCCACCGGATCGAGCGCCCGGCCCAGCAGCACCGCGATGGCCGCGGACAGCACGAGCACCCACAGCGCGTTGAGCAGCTTCAGCAGCGCCCAACCGACCAGGCCGATCCCGATCAGCTTCCAGGCGTAGGTGCCGAGGCGGGACACCGTCGGGTTGATGCGGGTCGTGGCCTCGTCCAACGTCGTATCTGATCGGGGCACGTAGCCTCCTATGTCCGGCTGTCGGGTGTCAGGCCGTCGGGATCTGGCCTACGACCAGGTCGGTGAAGCGCTCCGCGCCGGCGGCGGTCAAGTGGTACCCGTCTTCGCGGGTCAGGCCGCTCTCGCTGGTGACCAGCGACCACCAGTCGACCAGCCGGGTGTTGTTCGGGTGGCGGGCCACGGCCGCCTCCAGCGCGTTGTTGACGTCACCTTCCCAGCGTCGCGGCACCATCACGTTGACCAGCATCACCTGCCGGTCCGGCCCGATGGCGGCCAGCACGTCCTCGATCTGGGCCTCGGTGAACGGCCCGTTGTTGCCCAGGTGGAGCAGCACCACGTGCCCGAGCAGGCCCTGGGCGTCGAGGGAGCGCACGACACCGGCGGCCTCGTTCATCTGGCGCCCGATGAGGGCGTCCACCGTGATGCCGCCGCCGAGGCGCGCCGACAGGGCGGGGCCCGCGCCGACCAGCACCGAGTCCCCGATGGCGGTGAACCCACCGGGCACGCCCGCCGGCGGGGGCGGCGGCGGCACGGTGGTGGCGGGCGCGGTCGCCACGGGCGCCCCCGCGGGGGCCGCGGTCGTGGTGGGCGCGGTCGTGGTGGTCGGGGCCGGCGCGGTGATCAAGACCCGGGGGGGCTGGGCGGCCTCGGGAACCCTGGCCGTCATCACGTGCTCGCCCACGCTCACCAGCACGGCGAGGCCCACCAATGCGGTCACGGCGGTCGCCAGGGCGGCCAGGGACCGTCCCTGCACCGCCCGGGCCACCCGCATGAGCGCGTCGCGCCCGGCATCGCCGAAGCCGCGGTGGCGTACCGGCTGCTCGATCCAGCGATACGACGCGGCCGCCAGCCCCAGGACCAGCGCCACCTGGGCCGCAACCTTGAGCGGCGACTCAGGCTGCTCGCCCGGGGCGGTGGCGGTGAACACGATCACCGGCCAGTGGATGAGGTAGATGCCGTAGGACCGCTGCCCCACCCAACGCATCGGGGACGCGGCCAGCAGCCGGGCGGTGCGGGTGGGCGCCGGGTAGACCACCACCGCGATGAGCGCCAGCGTGGCCAGCTGCACCGCGGTGAGGCCGAAGCGGAAGGCGGCGCCGTCGCGGTCGGTGAGCCCGAAGGCGTACCAGCCCACGACGAGGGCGGCCGCCACGGCCACCGCGTCGAGGACGACCACGAAGATCCACCCGGCGTGGGGCCGCAGCCGGTTGGGCGTCCAGAACAGCCCGAGAGCCACGCCCGCCAGCAGCCCCGCCGCCCGGGTGTCGGTCCCGAAGTAGAGGTGGGTCAGGTCCCCGCCGCCCGCCAGCGCGAAGCGCAGCACCGTGGCGGCGACCGCGCCGGCCAGGGCGATCGCCACCGCGGGCTTGCGGCCCACGCGCACGAGCACGAGCCCGCACAACAAGGGGAACAGCAGGTAGAACTGCTCCTCGATCGACAGCGACCACAGGTGGTCGAGCGCACTTGGCCCACCCGCGGCCTCGAAGTACGACTTGTGGTCGACGATGAGCCGCCAGTTCAGGTGGTAGCCGAGGGCGGCGATGGCCTCGGCCCGCAGCTCTGCCAGCCGCTCCGGCCGGAAGACGGTGGCCCACGCCAGCGTTCCGGCCACCACCACCGCCACACCGGGCAGCAAGCGCCGGGCCCGCCGCACCCAGAAGTCCTTGAGCGCGATGCCGTCGGTGCGCTGGTGCTCGTTGATCAGCAGGGCGCACACCAGCCAGCCCGACAGCACGAAGAACAGCTCGACGCCGATGTAGCCGCCGGCCGCCCGGGAGTAGCCGAGGTGGTAGGCGATGACCAGCCCGACCGCCACCGCCCGCAGCCCGTCGAGCCCCGGCTGGTAGCCCAGCTTGCGGGTCTGCCACGAGGGCTTGCGCCGCATCACCACGACGGGTGAGGCCTCGACGGGCGCAGGCTCGGCTCGCAGCACGTCCTCGACGTCGTCGATGAGGCGGGTCAGGTCGGCCGAGGTCGTCTGCGTCGGGGCGGCGGTCTCGCTGGCGGAATCGGTGTCGGTCGTGTCGGTCGTGTCGTCGGCTCCCACGGTCCCCAGCTCTCGTTCTCAGCAATCGAACGATGCCAGATCCAGAGAGGTCGTGGTTTGATCCCCGGTCGAGGACGCCGTCGTGCTGGTGGTCGACGTGGGAGCCGGAAGCGTGGCCTGGGTGGTGGTCGAGGTCGAGGCGGCGGCATTGGCGCGGACGCCCTGCCAGTCGACGCCGGTCACCAGCTCGATGCCGGTGGCGCCGGGGGTGGGCTCGAGGCGGGCACCGCTCACCAGCCAGCGCGCCACCAGGTCAGCGGCGGCCGACTGGTCCGGTGGGTAGCGGATCACGGTGCCGTCCGCGCCCCCGCCGAGCTCGTCGCCCGACACCGTGGCATTGAACCTGACGGCCTGCAGCGCGGCGGTGGCCTCGGCCCCCTGCCGACTGGCACCGGTCCCGTTGCGCACCGTGAGCCGCACCGCCGCGGGCGGCAGCTCGGTGGTGGTGCCGCCGCGGAAGATGGACAGCGTGGCCTCGGTCTCCGGGCCCTCGTCCAGCCGGAGGATGGCGGCCCCGTTGACGGTGTCGGGCGTGCCCGACACGGAGTAGGTGAGCAGGCTGTCGGGGTTGAACGAGCGGAACTTCCGGCCCAGGTTGAAGATGTCTCCGGCGGTCAGCTCGCTGTCCACGGTCACGCCGGACAGGCCGACGTCGATGAGCTGGTCGAGCGTGCCCGGGTTGCGGGCGCCGCGGTCGATGGCCCGGCTCAGGGCCCGGCGGATGAAGTCCTGCTGGCGAGCGATGCGTCCCAGGTCGGAGCGGGCGTCCTCGACCCAGCGGCCGTTGATCAGCTCCTGGTAGTGGCGGGAGCGGACGTAGGCCAGCGCCTCCTCGGGGTCGAGCATCCGGCAGCCCGCCACGGGGAAGTCGAGCCCCACCTGGGCGTCGCGGGCGGGCCGGGGAACGTAGATGGGCACGCCGTCGATGGCGTCGACCAGCCCCCGGAACGAGGCGAAGTCCACCTGCACGTAGTGGTTGATGGGGATGCCGAAGTTCTCGCCGATGGTGCGGATGAGCAGCGGGGCGCCCCCCTGCTCGACGGCGATGTTGATGCGGCGCGAGGTACCGGTGCCGGGGATGGGCACGAACAGGTCGCGCGGCAGCGACAGCAGCGCGGCGCGCTCCGACTCGGGGTCGATGCGCAAGATCATGATGGTGTCGGAGTGCAGGGTGACGTCCCGCCCGATGCGGACCGGGTCGTTGCCCGGCAGGCCCGCGGCGCTGTCGATGCCGACGATCAGGTAGTTCTCGGGCCCGCCGCTCTCGGTGGGCTCGTCGAGGATCCCGCCCAGCTCCACCCGCGGCAGCCGCTCGGCCTTGCGCAACACGTAGCCGAGCCCGGCGGCGCTGGCCACCAGGGCCACCGACGCCAGGCAGCCGGCGGCGAGCGCCAGCCGCTGACCCCAGGTGCGGCCGTGCCGCCGGTTGCGCTCTCGGTCGCGCCACACGCTGCGGATGGTATCGACGGGCGCCCGGGACCAGACCTCGGGTGCAGGCCATCCAACGCCGGTCCACTACTTTGAACCGCGGTTCGCGCAACGGAGGGCACGGGGAGGCAACGGCGCGTGAGGTCGAGGGAAACCGCCGAGGAGCAGGAGTTCCGCCGCGAGCTGCGGGCGTGGCTGGCCGCCACCCTGCCGTCGCTGCCCGCGCCGCCCCCGTTCGAGGACTGGGCGGCCAAGCGGGCCTACGACACCGGCTGGCAGCGCCGCCTCCACGACGCCGGCTACGCGGGCATCGCCTGGCCGAAGGAGTACGGCGGCCGGGGCGCCACCCCGTCCGAGGAGCTCATCTTCCTGGAGGAGACCGAGCGGGCGGGCGCGCCCTACGTCGGCTGCTGCTTCGTGTCCACGCTGCACGCCGGTCCCACCATCGCGGCCGAGGGCACGCCCGCCCAACGGGCCCGCTTCCTGCCGCCGATCCTGCGGGGCGACAACGTGTGGTGCCAGGGGTTCTCCGAGCCCGAGGCCGGCTCCGACCTGGCCTCGCTGCGCACCCGCGCGGTCCGCGACGGTGACCACTACGTCGTGACCGGCCAGAAGATCTGGACCTCGCACGCCCAGGTCGCGGATTACTGCGAGCTGCTGGCCCGCACCGACCCCGACGCGCCAAGGCATCGCGGCATCACCTGGATGGTCATGGCGATGGACTCGCCCGGGATCGAGGTCCGGCCCATGCGCACGCTCACCGGTGTCAGCGAGTTCAGCGAGATGTTCCTCGACGAGGTCCGCATCCCGGTCGAGAACCGGGTCGGGGACGAGAACGACGGCTGGCGGGTCGCGATGGTCACCTTCAGCTTCGAGCGGGGCACGGCGTTCGTGAGCGAGCTGCTGGGCTCGATGCAGCTGGTGGCCGACCTGGCCACCATCGCCCGCAAGGTC